>JAFGCX010000034.1 GCA_016932415.1 Candidatus Krumholzibacteriota bacterium | reverse complement strand
TCGACAATTGCATTCTTCATTCTCCCCTTTGGTCGACCTTCCGGGTAACGGAAACCCTCTCAAAGTGCCAGCTTAAAGAAAGGTTTTATGCTGCAGGTTCTACTCAACATCTTTGTCACCCTTTGACGTCGGGGGGACTTGTCGACCTCTCCGAACTCTTTTTATCTTCTCGATCTCGCGACTCTCGCCGGTCGCGTCATCGATGATGATCAATTCCGTCTCACTTCCGCCTGAACCGCCGGTCAGTCCGGGGACCAGTTCCCTGTTATTAAGATCCGTCTGATAAGCCCACAGGAAAGTCGTTGTCTCGGAAGTTACCTCTCCGACCCATAGCTTCGCGTAATTGTACTGATCCAACGTCCCTATCCTGATAATATAGACATGCCCCTCGATGAGTTCAACGATCCCGGAAGGCGACCACCCATCCGCGGGCACATAATTGATGACATCGAATCCGTAAGCCTGGTAATCAACAAACCCGTAGTCTTGTATCATCACTCTTGGTGTCATCGCAAGCATCTGAGGTATCGATCCGGATGCGGTGACCGCGAAATATATGTCTGTTTCGGCATCAAGGTAATTGACCGGTACTGACCCTGTATAATCCTCGATATCGAATCCGCTGTTATCGGGATCGACATTCATATCGTAGAGGGTGACTGACCCCTCGAACCTCGGAGTCGCCGACACGATCTCCGTGAGATCTCCGCCGAAAGGATCAGTACTGTCGTTATTACCGGCATCCACCGCAACGACGCTGTAAAAATACCGGACTCCGTTCGTCACCGTCACGTCATCGTAGCAATATACCCAGGGGTCTTCCGAGGGATAATCGTCCTCTATGTAACCTATGAAATCATAAAGACCATCGAGCTCTTCGCTTCTGTATATATCGTAGTACCTCACGTCTTCTTCCGGGTTCGGCTCCCAGCATATCGAGACCTGAAGATCGTAATTGACCGTATAGACACCGCGAGGTGGAGAAGGAGGTGTATCCGCTGGAACCTCCACCTCCACCTCGACAATGGTTTCTTTCTCGCCGCAGGAAATGAGCAATACCGCGACGGTCAAAACCGATGTAAAAAATCTTGCTGCCTTATTTGTTCTTATTGCCTCCATGCCTCTCTTTAACGCAACTGCTGTGCCACAGATATGCCGACGCTTTCCCTTAATTCTCCGATAGTGCCAGTCACCTTGAATTGAATCAGTTACAGGACAAAAGATTTTTATGAAGGGGGGTCAGGCGTATGCTCGCCTGTGACGGAGTGGATGATTATTGTCTAATCGTATCTACAATATTGTCTAAAATCGAGGACATTCTGTTGATGGCAAAAAAATGTCAGGAGCAAACGTTGCGAGCACCGGAGGGGATGTCCATACTCGCTATCCTAAGGATCTCGCCATTCCGTAGGTTTGTCATACTCCTGACATGATAGATAGTACCGAAGAAACATTTTTTTTGTCAATAGGTACGTATGCCTATATTAAAAATAATTGCGCGTGAAAGGGATGCCGGAAATGAATCGGTCCTGAACCGAATCAATGATCAGGCCTCTTCGGTAGATGCACCAGCAGATATAATTGATCCGGAAAGATGCCCAAGATTCCATTCCCTAGAGACCCCACCTGTACCCTATTTAAGCTTCAAAGAGAGCTTACAGGATTGAAATCAGACATCTCTCCGGATTGCCACTTCCCATTCGCCAACCGATACCGGTATTACTCTACAGCAATCGACATACCAGAAGATTTTAATCAGCGATTTGGCGCGATCGTTTATCTTATTATAATGCAACATGTTACAACACGGTTATATTGCGGTATATCTTAATCCCTTACTCCGGGAAAGGAAGTATATAAAGACCCTTTACACTCAGGATGGGTTCCTTATAACCTTCTGTTACAAATACATTTACGAGTTTAACATCTTTGACAGGAATGACGGGATTCAAGTACTGCCGTCTTCCTGCCCTTTATTACCTGAGACAGGATGTAAAGAAATTCTTCATGACGTGCAGAAATATATCTATCGCTATGTTGATCATTTATCAATGAAAGGTGGTCAATCAGAAGAGAGGCCAAAATCCCTGATCTTTTTCAGAAGAGTGGGATAACTTATTCCGAGCTGCTCGGCCGCCGCTTTCCTGTTCCAGGAATTCTCCTTCAGTGTTTCGGAGACCGATTTTTCCTCCAGTTCCCTTATTCTTTCAGGAAGAGTCATCTCTTCCCCGTAAGGCCTGCCTGTGGTGACAGCGCCGTCGACAGTCAACTGAGCAGGCGTAATCACGCCATTATCGCTGGAAAGAATCACTGCTCTTTTTATGATCTTCTCAAGTTCGCGGACATTCCCCGGCCATCTGTTCCCTCTGAGAAAACTGACCGCTTCTTCGGAAAATCCCACGATCTTCTTTCCCATTCCGTCGCAGAATAGTTTGAGGTAATGCTCCGCAAGGAGGGTGATATCTTCGATCCTGTCCCTTAGAGGCGGAACAGTGATCGGGAAATCGTTTATCCTGTAGAAAAAATCCTCAAGGACAGTCCCGTCGCTGCATTTTGATATCAGATCCATTTTCGACGCGAATATCAACCTGACATCGACTTCGATCATCTCGTTTCCGCCGACAGGCCTGATCATTCTGGAATCGAGGAACTGCAGAAGTTTTCCCTGGATAGACAGCGGGGATTTATCGATCTCATCAAGAAAGATCGTTCCCCCGTCCGCTTCGGCAAGCAGGCCTTTCTTGTCGGCCACCGCTCCTGTAAAAGCTCCCTTCACATGACCGAAAAGTTCGCTCTCAAGAAGCTGTTCGGGAAGAGCGGCGCAATTGACATGGATGAACGATCTGCTTCCCCGGGTGCTCAGCCTGTGAATAGCTTTCGCTATAAGTCCCTTGCCAGTTCCAGTCTCACCCATAAGAAGAACGGTTGAATCCGATCCGGCGACTTTTTCCGCAAGGTCGAGGATCCGCAGCATGCTGTCGCTGCGGGTTATTATCCTCTGGAATTTACCCCTGTCGAATTTCTCTTCTTCAACATTGTTGTCATTCCCGAGGATACCTCTGACCAGGAATCCGATAAACCCGGCATAAGTCGAAACGACATCAAAGACCGAACCTACTCTGGGAGCCTTGCTTCCGTCGTTTTCCGACTGGAAGAATATCAATCCGAAAGGTCTTCCATCCTTCACCATCGGATGGAAATAGACGGGAGAATCGGTTTCGGGGAGTAATTCCCTTACATCCTTTGTTCTCCGGTCCTTGGGCGTATCGGTGATGAGGAATTTCTCGGTAAGGTCGACTCCCTCTCTCTTCATGAACCAGTCAGTGAGAGAGCAGGTATTATCTTCCGATATTCCATTCCTCGCCAGGACCAGAGGTCTTTCACCCGTGGTCCCTGAACCGGCCAGCGCCACAAAACCGTGTCCGGCAGCGACTTTTCTCATCATATCGCTAAGAATATAATCGAGATAGGAATGCAGGTGCGGATCATGAACGAAACATCCTGACAGCTCCTGCGGCACTTTGAAGGCGCCGCCGGCATGCAGGCTCGTCCCCGCCGTATCGGTCTCGATCTTCCTTCTCATCCTTCTCAGCCGCCGGTTGAGGTTACGGTCACACAAGTCTTCGGCCAGACGTTCCGATTCATATATATGAAGAAGGCTTTCGTCCCTGTTTCCAAGCGTCTCTTCGATCTTCGCGAGAAGAAAATGGCTGTTGGCGAGGTCTTTGAATTCCTCATTCCTCTCAAAGAACGATATCGTCTCGCCGACCAGCTTCCTCGCGATTACGACAGATTTCCTGTCACCGCGTTTAATTAGAAGTTCGCCGAGAGCGACGCCGGAGATATGCGCGTCGTACGGATTATTCACCGAAAGAAAAGTCCTTATGCTCTGATTGATCTTCTTCTCGGCGGCATTGTCATCGTGTATCAGTGCATATGCCTGGCCTATAGTCCTTTCCATGTAACCTATCTCGTGCAGTTCTCCCGCTTTTTTACAGGTCCCGATGGCGTTTTCACTCATCGATATGACCTGCTGGGGCTTTTTCTGAATGAGATGGACATACATTATCCTGCGCACGACTTCGGCCACTATATCATTGACCGGTGAGATCTTCTTAGCCTCGGAAAGGGCGATCGTGTAATTCTCCAGCGCTCCGCTGATGTCTCCCCTGATCAGCATCAGATCTCCGGCAAATTCATCGGCCAGAGCGATCTCTCTTCTGTAATTTCGTCTTTCGGCAAGGACTCTTGCCTCAAGAAGATGTTTTTCTGCGGCGATGAGGTTTCCGCACCTTGTCTCCTTCACGCCAAGCATCAGCGTCGCCCGGGTATATTTCAGTTCATCGCCTATCCTGCTCGCCATCGCTCTCGCTGCTGAAAACGAACTTTCCGCGTTTGCAAAATCCCTCTTCTTTAGATGCACGACACCGAGATTCAGCGTGACTCGTACCCGGTGCTGGCTCAACCCTATCTCCTCGCATATAGCCATAGCCTTGTTGAGGAACTGAAGGGCCCTGCCCCAGCGGCAGGCATTTTTATGGAAAAGCCCGAGATTGTTCAGGACATACGATTCTCCCACGGAATCGTTGATCCGCCGATATGATGAAAGCGCGTCAAGAAAGAACTGTTCCGCCTCATCATGCTGGCCGAGCCTGAAATAACAGTTTGCTATAAGGAGCTGGGTATGGGCTACTTCTTTATGCTGATCGCTCTTTCGCAGGATCTTGTACGCAGCGCAACCTTCCCTCAGAGCCTCTTTTATCTGCCCCTGGCCCCTCATTATGATCGCTCTTCTGCAGGCGATCGTCCCCTTCCCTATCTGATCCTCTTCTGAACAGTGAGAGGAAGCGCTTTCGAGAAAGGTCGATGCTTCCCTTAGAAGCCCTTTTTTCCTGTAACAGTCGCTTATCTTCCTGTACAGCCGCACAAGGTCGCCCGGTTCACCGGTCTGCTTATGGACCCTCTGAAGCGCTTTTTCATAATATTCAAGAGCGACGGTGTAATTCTCCGTTGCCAGGTGCATATCTCCAAGTTCCTCTTCGGAACATACAGATTTGTACTGGTTCCCAGGCTGGTTTTTATCGTATTCGAACTCGCCTTTTCCTTGCGGGTCGTCTGGCATCGGCTTACTCCCAACGTGGCATATCAGGTTAAACAACGCCCGAAAGAATCGCTAAAATATATTTTTCTTTGTCGGTACCCCTGGGATGACAATCGATATGTTATCATCGTCATCGGGGTCAATCCTTCCATCTGCAAGATCGTCAGCATCGCCGCCGACTATGGGGTCTTCTCGATCATTGTCAACAGATCCGGGATGAACATACCTTTTATCAAGCGTTCTCAGAAAGAATACAAGATGACGGGAAAACATCGCTGATACAGAGGCAGTCTTGTCACTGATGACCGGCGAAGAAGCCAGTAAAGCGGAAGAAGCTGAAATGGTAAGGAACGATGTCACTAAAAGCAGAAGAGTGATTCTCTTCATCAGTACCATCTCCTCCCTTGAAGCATCATGCTTCTTGAACACACATCAAACCCTGAACACCCACACTTTGAATCTAACATCAGTATCGGATAAAGTCAAATAAAATATAATGAAAAAGTATTGGCAGGATTGAGGTTAACCGGTTTGTCGTAATTATTTCGCAATATATTAACAGCTTATCGGAGTAAAAATAGCTGGAAAAAGAGTCGGAATATATATAAAATCATCTCATCGAACAGCCCGGAGCATCGAATTTACTGACCACATGCCTGATCTCCGGGGTCATTCTTCTCCGGACCGGTCCTCATGCCTGGCATCTAGCTGGTATTTCTCGATCTTCTTATAAAGATTGCTTCTCTGCATCCCGAGTTCTCTCGCTGTACGCGATACGTTCCCGTTGTTATCACGCAGTTTTCTTATCAGGTATTCCTTCTCTGAAATATCTTTGAAATCCTGATAAGTCCTCGCCTCAAACGGATCGTTCGACCTTCCCGTTTCATGGGCAAGTTCGAAGAGAGGAAGATCCGCCGCTGCTATCGTATCGGAGGGAACAAGGATACAAAGCCGTTCGATAAGGTTTTTCAACTCTCTGATATTTCCCGGCCAGGCGTAGGCGAAAAAGACTTCGTATACGTCCGGGGAGAACTTCTTTGGCGTGACTCCAAGATCCTGGCATATCAACGATATGAAATATTCGGAGAGAATCCTTATGTCTGTCTTTCTCTCCCGAAGAGGTGGGATCTTTACCGGTACAACATTCAACCTGTAAAAAAGATCTTCGCGAAAGTTTCCTTTCTCTGCTTCCTCGATAAGGTTTCTGTTCGATGCCGCTATTACTCTCACATCGACCTTCTTGGTCTCTGACCCCCCTACGCGCTGAAAGACCCCCTCCTGAAGTACTCTAAGGACCTTTGCCTGTGCTGACAGGCTCATATCGCCCACCTCGTCAAGAAAAAGGGTGCCACCATCAGCAAGTTCAAACTTTCCGACTCTCTGCGAGACCGCCCCGGTGAAAGAACCTTTCTCATGTCCGAACAGTTCGCTTTCGATCAGCTCCTCCGGTATCGCTGCGCAATTGACCTCTATGAACGGCTGGTCGCTGCGATTACTCTGCTCATAGAGTTTCCTGGCAGCCATCTCCTTTCCAGTCCCGTTCTCTCCGGTGATGAGGACTCTGGCATTGGTCGGAGCGACTCTTTCTATCGTCGCGAGGATATCGAGGATCGCCTTATGTTCACCAATGATCTCTGTCCTCCCTATTACCTCCTTCTTGAGCATGAGGTTCTGACGGGAAAGATCTCCCTGTCTGATACCATTTCTTATCGTCAGAAGAAGCCTTTCGAGATCGATCGGCTTTTCGATAAAATCGAAAGCTCCGAGTTTTGTCGCTTCCACCGCTGTAGAGATGTTTCCATGTCCGGAGATTATCACGACGGGAAGCCCCGGCTGCCTCTCCTTGATCTTTCCGAGGACCTCAAGCCCATCCATCCCTGGCATCTTAATGTCGAGAAGGACGATATCTATCCTCTCCTTCAGAAGAAGTTCCAGGGCGGATCTTCCGTCAGGCGCGGAAAATGTGCCATATTTTTCGAACGAGAGGAGTTTCTCAAGGGAATTCCGTATGCTCTCTTCATCATCGACTATCAGGACTTGCTTACTCATCTGTTCGATACCCTCCCGGCATTATCCCTCCCGAAAGGATCACTCCCCACCGGAGGTCTCGCGTCACAACAAAATATCTCTCTATTCCGAGACTGCCTGTGATCGCCTCGATCAGGATCAGCCCCGGGATCATCAACTTTATCCTCTCCATTTCCAGGGGCAGGCTCTTGACGCTTCCCCTGCCCAAAATCCCCATCAGGCGCATCGAGATCAACCTGAGATCATCTCTCGTCATACCGGTCAATTCACTGAAAGAAACCGGCGTTCGATTCATATACCGGAAAAAGACTGCCTGGCTTACAGCCGTTCCCCCCGTAAAAAGTATTGTAGAGCTTTCCACTCTTTCAGACAAGAGAGAAACCCCCTTTATCACCCCACCCGAGTCCCCCAAAGCCGATCCGATAAAAGGCATCAGATCCCGAACAGTTTTTCTCACAACGCATTTCAACCAGTTCTGGCGGTAACCACCCCTGTGATGACGGCGGATCAGCCGGTCCACGCTGTGTGTCCCTGTCAGAAATCGCGAAAAACCGCTGATCTTTCCAGCATCCGTCCATGCGGCTTCGGTACTCGTCCCTCCCGGATCGAAAAGGATGATATCCTTGTTTTTTTCCAACAGTGAAGCCGCGCCAGCGATGGCGAATTCGGCCTCTCCCCGGTGGGTCAGGACCGATACCGGCCGGCCGGCTATCTTCTCGAACCTCGAGGCAATATACTTTCTGTTGGCCGCTCTCCTGAGCGTATTGGTAGCGACGATCACCGGCTCGGCGCATCCAGCGCGAGCCGCTTCCCCGACAAGCCGCGCCAGCGCTTTTTCAGCTTCCTCGATCATCTCCGGACCGATCACCCCCGTTTCCTCAAGATCGGCCCCCCAGCCGACATACAGCCGCGATTCATGCAACGGGAATATCTCTGGCGTTCGTTGCGTCATCAGATCGGGATACTCCGGGAAATTCCCTGTGGCCGGCTTGGCGGCGACTGCGCGTTCAGCCACACAGGAGAATGATCCCCTTGCCACGAGGAGCCTGAAATAACTGCTCCCTATATCTATGCACCCTCTTATATCGTTTTTTGTATTGGACATCTCTTCGACTTTACTTATCATTCCCTGTCATGAGTAATTACGAGACGGTAAAAGAAAATATAAAGAACCTCCCGATCAATGGCATCTATGAGACTGTGACCGGCCTGGGTGAAAAAAGACACCGAGCCACCCAGATCATCCAATGGCTTTATCAGAAAGGCGCCACGGATTTCCAGGAAATGACGAATCTATCCGTCGCCCTCAGGACCCGCCTCGACGAGCATTTCCTGATAACAAGCCTTAAAGTCAACGGAAGTTTAGCCTCGAAAGAAGATAAGAGCCAGAAGTTTCTTTTCACCACCGACGACGGCCATCTCATAGAATCGGTCATCATGGAGGCGCGGGGAGTCTTCACCGTCTGTATATCGAGTCAGATCGGGTGCCCGCTCGGTTGCGCTTTCTGCGCGACAGGATCAGGCGGTTTTGAGCGGAACCTCAGGGCGGACGAGATCCTCAATCAGATACTCTTCTTCAAAAAGGCCCATATCCCCCCCCGGAGAAGATACAATATCGTCTTTATGGGGATGGGGGATCCCCTCCTGAACTTCGAGAATACAGGCAGGGCTATCTCCGTCATAAATGAGATCGACGCTTTTGCCCTTGGAGAGAAAAGGATAACTGTAAGCACAGCCGGATTTCCCGAACAGATCGACTCGATAGCAGCCTCCCCCCTGAAATTCGGTCTTGCCGTCTCCCTGAATGCCACGAATAATGAGGTGAGAAGGAGGCTGATGCCGGCGGCCGGAGACGTCAATGAGGTCCTTGACGCTGCCGAGAGATTCGCCGTCAGGAGAAAGACGAGAACGACACTCGAATACATACTGATTTCGGGGATAAACGATTCAAGGGAAGATGCCCTGGCCCTTTCATCGATGACTGAAGGGAGGCCTTTTAAGATCAACCTGATCCCGTTCAACGAGTGGAATGGTTGCCCATTCAGAAGGCCGTCTGAAAAAGCTATAGACAGCTTCATAAAACTGCTTCTTCCAAGGGCTCCGGCGGTAACGGTAAGAAGAAGCCAGGGAAACGATATCGACGCCGCGTGCGGACAGCTCAGGATGAGAAGAAAAAGATAACAGGCTGTCATCCTTATCCTTCTTAAAACATTTGCGCTTCCCTTGTCGATATGATACTTTAATACGATATATTGCGCTTTTTTTTAAAATTTACAAAGAGGGTCGAAAAGATGTTGAGACAGATGAGGGAAAATACCAAGACCATCCTGTGGATCGTCGTGGTTGCATTCGTCGTATCGATTTTTGGTATCTGGGGGATGAATTTAAGGACGGGTGACGGGAACGAGAACTCCGAACCGGATATCGTCGGAAAGATCAACGGTATCGAGATACCACGAAGATTATATTCGAATAAATATCAGGAGATCTACAATCAGGTCAAAATGCAGCGTGGCGAAAGCTATGAACTCAGCGCGACCGACCAGCATATGATCCTCGAACAGTCCTGGGAGAACGTTATCCAGGAGATCCTTCTCGACAGAGAGATCAAAAAACTTGGCATAACCGTTACCGATAACGAGCTGGTCGCGTTCCTGCGGCGCACTCCACATCCTCAGCTGCGGCAGACGTTTGTAGATGAAAAAGGTGATTTTGATTACCAGGCTTACCTGCAGGCTCTTTCCGACCCGCAGGCCGACTGGTCAGAACTGGAAAAATGGGGCTTTTCAGTGCTCCCTTCGATGAAACTGGAGACCTATCTTATCTCAATGACTCATATACCGCAGGATGCCATCCTTGACAGGTTCAACAGGCAGAACGAGGAGATCAACGCCAGGTACATCAGTGTTCCCTTCGGCGAGGATGACCCTTCATATATGCCGGATGAAGATCAGATAGTACAATTCTACGAGAAGCATAAGGATGATTATCTCGAACCGGAGAAGAGAAAGATCCATCTCATCGACATAAAGAAGGAGCCTACACTGCTTGACGAAGAGGATGTCAGGATTCAGATGGAAGAGATAAGAAAAGAAATCGTCGATGGAGAGGATTTTGCCGAATCGGCGCGAATAAACTCTGACGATTATGTCTCGGCCCAGAAGGGCGGCGATCTCGGATTTTTTGGAAGGACAGGCCTCGACAGTATATTCACAGAAACGGCATTCGATCTGGGGATCGGAGAAATAAGCATGCCTGTGCGCACCTCTTTCGGTTACCATCTGATCAGGACAGAGGAAAAAAAGGTCGTCGATGGAGAAGAACAGGTAAGGGCTTCCCATATACTCATGAAGGTCGAACCTGGCTACGAGACTATCGACTCGCTTTCCACTCTTCTTCAGGATCTTACCGCGGCGATAAAGGAAAAGGGATTTGAACAGGGAGCCGGATCGTTCGGGCTCGAGACTGTAGATGTCGAGCCTTTCACGCATGGAATCTTCATCAAGGATTACGGATATCTTCCAAGGATCGTCAACTTCGCTTTCAACCATAAGATCGGAAGCATCAGCTCTCCGATCGAGGTCGAGAATTCAGTATACTACGTCAAGGTGGTCGAAGCGATCGCCGAAAGGGCCAGAAAACTCGACGAAGTAAGAGAAGAGATCTCCCAGCGGTTGCGATTCGAGCACAGAAAAGCTGAAGCACGAAGATTGGCCGAAACTATAAGAAAAGAAGCTCTCACAAGCGGCGATCTCGAGGCTGTCGCGCATTCGCGCGAACTTCAGTTCAAGGAGACAGGCCCCTTCAAGATAGATGACAGCATTACGGGAATAGGCGCCGGCACCGGATTTTCCGAAGCTTGCCGCGTCCTTCCCGTAGACAGTTTCAGTATCCCTGTCGAGGGAAATGAAACCTGGTACATAATAAGAGTCATCTCGAAATCCTCTCCCGACATGAACGAATTCGCCAGACAGCGGCAGGATATACTCAACCAGATGTTACAGGAAGAGACTTCGAAATATCTCGCTGAATGGTACCAGGAACTGAGAGAAAAAGCCGACATCGTCGACATGCGGGAAGTGACTTTGAATTAAAACCGCTTTTCGGATCAAGTCGTTCGCGGGCAGATAAAGCCCATGCATCGATAGATACCCGCTTCCAGGCCTCCCGCGCCTGCAATATGCCGTATTAGGAAAGGTACGCGCGCCTTATACCACCCGGACCGGATACCGGCGGAGATCAGATGATAAAGGTGGCCGCGTAAAAGGACCTACCCTTTTTTGTCGTCATCTTCAGATATCTTCATCTTTTCCGATTCGATCTCATTCTTGACGTCGCGGGAAGCTTTTTTAAACTTCTGAAGCGATTTTCCTATCGCCTCGGCGACTTCAGGCAGCCTCCTGGGACCGAAAAAGATCAGGACGATCACCAGAATAATGAGAAGTTCAGACCACCCGAGCGGTCCTATCAGAAGAAACTCCGGTCTGTATCCGGAAAATATCGACAGCAGAGACATTATACCCTTCCCTTCTAACAATACCATTTCAGCAGAAATGCCATCAGTATGATACCAAGGACACTGACAAGATTGACTTTAATGGAAAATCCGAACGTAAATGTCATAACTATAAGGTTACAATATACAGGTCCTATCTGGATCTCCTTGCCCGAGACAAAAAGATCACGGATCAGGTTACCTTCAGGGAGAAGAAGACCGATTGTCTCGCCTACCACGCCCCCGAGGATTACACCGAGGAAAAACACCATCGCGACCAGGCCTATTCGTCTTTTATTCACCGGACATGACCTCCATCATCACTCCTCTTTGATTGCTTTCGTTCATCTCTCTTCTCCGATCTTCAATCTATCCCTGTCCCATCCTATTATCAGAGTCACATCTACTTCGGAATAATTTCTCTGCTGTTTTAAGACTCTTCTGCAGCCGAATCGCCTGGCGAGCTTTTTCATGAGGGCCGGATTGTTTCTATTGTCTATCAGCAACGATTCCTTGAAATCGAAGCGGGACGCGTTCCCTTCCAGCACGACATCGACCCCCGCCATCCTGAGCTGCCTGGTTATCATCCTGGCAAGCCCGGGTTCTCCCGTGCCGTTGAGGACCTCCATCTCAAAAGGTTCTTCGATCCCCGTCAGATGTTTCCCGGCACCGGACCATCTTACAGAAAGAGAAATACCCATTACAACAAAAACCGCCGCTATTCCGGCAGATTTAGCGGATATCACTTTTCGCCAGGCTGCCTTTTTTCTCCTTGCCACCGAATCCCCCCTGATGCCTTCTGCCCTGATAGTCCATCAGGACCAGTCGAGATCCGTTTCCGAAAAGAAAGAAATGAGTTTTTTAAAACTTTCCTCTGGATCTTCAGAGACTACTCTAGTACCGGATATTGCCGTCATGAAATTCGTATCTCCATTCCATCTCGGAACAAGGTGAAAATGAAGATGTCCAACGATGCCGGCGCCGGCCGATGAGCCGAGATTCACGCCTATATTCATCGCGTCGGGCCTGTACACCGCATTTATCGCCTTTTCGCCGAGAGAAAGAAAAGCGACAAGATCCTTGCCCTCTTCTTCGGTAATATCGGAGACCTTTCCAATGTGCCGGCACGCGACTACCATTATATGACCGCTTGTATATGGAAAAAGATTGATCAATACGAACCAGTTTTTTCCCCTTTTCAATATCCCGGCCTTCGCGTCGTCCTTCTCTTTCTGAATATCGCAAAGGAGACATCCATCCTGTTTTTCCATCGTAAAATACCTGCTCCTCCAGGGAGCGTAGATACTATCCATCTTTTATCATCAACCTCTCCGCTTCCTTCAACTGCTCGATATCATTGATCCCTCTGACTTCTACGCCGTCACCACAGAGAAACACTGCTGTCTTCTTTCCATCCTCCCTAAGGATCCCTATCACGTCGGTAAGATAATATTCTTTCTGTTTATTTCCCCTTCCCACCCTCCTCAGAGCTGGGAAGAGGTCTTCCGACTGAAAACAGAAAATCCCGCTGTTTATCTCCCTGATAGCCTTTTCCTCTTCTGACGCGTCTCTGTCCTCGACGATCTTCAGGAATTGGTCCTTCTCATCCTTTACTATTCTGCCATATCCGCCAGCCTCGTCGAAGACGGCCGACAGGACGGTAGCCGACGCTTTTTCCCCGATATGATGCTCAAGAAGAGCCCGAAGCGTACTGCCTCTCAGCATCGGCGTATCCCCGGTCAGTACCATCACAGTACCTGAAAAATCATCAAGCAGCGGCTGAGCCTGCAGGACGGCGTGGCCGGTCCCAAGACGTTCCGATTGCAGCGCGAACCTGACTTTCCCGCCCCGGGATTCTTCTTTTACCGCTTCAGCCTGATGCCCCACCACGACGATCAGTCTTTCAGGCGAAAGAGAACTGACAGCATCGATGACATGTCTTATCATGCTCTTTCCCGCGACCTTGTGCAGCACCTTGGCCAGGTCGGAATTCATTCTTGTCCCCTGGCCCGCGGCAAGGATTACCGCCGCGATATCTCTGTCATTCTTCATATCTGCTCCAACGGTGAAATTCCGGAAGTACTTCCTCAACGCGATCGGCCGATATCCGAAAGACAATATTGTCTATCAACCTCGTGCCTGAAAGATGTCCAGCGGCTGCCATGAGAACCGTTCCATCGGTCTTTCCCACAGGTCGAAGGGACTCTGCATCGACAATTTCGACGTAGTCGATCTCAAAACCTGAATCTTTCATTCTGCCAGTCACTATATCCTTCAAGACGCTGGAATCTCTCTCTCCACCGCGCGCTCTGGAAAAAGCTTCTCTCAATCCAATTATCATCCCTGTCGCGCGCTGGCGGTCAGCCATCGACAGATAGATATTCCTTGAACTCAGGGCGAGCCCGTCTTCTTCCCTTACTGTCGGACCGATCATTATCCTCACTGGGAAATCCAGATCAGCGGCCATCCTCTGTATTATGAGCGCTTGTTGAGCGTCTTTCTGACCGAAAAAGGCAAAATCGGGAGTAAGAATGTTAAAAAGCTTGGCTACGATCAGCAGGACACCTTCGAAATGCCCCGGTCTTGAATACCCGCAGAGGTTATCGGCCAGTCCGTCGATCGATATCCCGATCCTCCTGGATCCGGAAAACAGATCGGAGGCATCGGGAATAAATACAAGATCGCACCCGTTTTCGCGCAGGATCTCACAGTCGCGGCCCTCATCTCTCGGATATTTTTCAAAATCCTCGCCCTCACCGAACTGTACGGGATTAACGAAAATCGAACTGACTACCATGTCAGAGACACTTCCTGCCATCTTCACCAGGCTGATATGCCCTTCATGAAGAGCCCCCATTGTCGGAACAAAACCGATCTTCTTCCCTGTTTTTCTGATTTCAACGATTGCCTTGCGGATCTCGGAAGCTGATTTAAACTTTTTCATCGCGGATCACTCTTCAGAATTCTTTTTTTTCCCGGAATAACTATGCTCTATAGTCGGAAAACTGCCATCCTTGACTTCCGTTACATATGCTGAAACAGCTTTTTTTATCCTTTCGCCGAGCTGATCGTACACCTTGACGAATTTTGGCAGGGGTTTTTCATGGATACCGAGCATATCGTTCAGGACCAGCACCTGTCCGTCACAATGCGCTCCCGCTCCGATCCCTATGGTGGGTATCGATACACTGGCTGTTATCTGCCCGGCGAGAGTCCACGGAATACCTTCGAGAACGATAGCGAAACAACCGGCGTTCTCAAGGGCTTTTGCTTCCCTGACCATCTTTTCCGCCGATTCGTTGTCACGGCCCTGTATCCTGTAACCACCCATCTGATGAAGAGACTGCGGAGTAAGTCCAAGATGCCCTACGACCGGGATAGACGCGTTCACTATCGCTTCAATGACCTGGACATATCTCTCGCCCCCTTCAAGCTTGACACTTTCCGCGCCTCCCTCCTTTACGAGCCGCCCGGCGTTTCTGACAGCATCTTCCACGCTCGCCTGATAGGACATAAAGGGAAGATCACCCACTACGAGAGCTTTCGGCCTGGCTCTCGATACCGCCTTGAGATGATGAATGATCTCCTCCATTGTCACCGGAATCGTGTTCTCATACCCCATGATGACCATTCCAAGTGAATCGCCAACGAGGATAAGATCTATTCCCGTCTCATCTATCAGTCTCGTCGTCAGAAAATCATACGATGTAATCGCGGCGATCTTGTCACCGGTCTTCTTCATTTTCATAATAGTGCTTTTTGTGACTTTTTTTATCACGACTGGTCCCCTTCCCACGAAGGGAAATAGTAGCGTGTCCCTTCCGATTTCTCAGTGATCCTGGTAAATATATCTTCCAGCTGTTCCCTGTGTTTCGTGAAATCGATGGCGTCTGTATTGATGATCAGCAGAGGTGTGTCGTCATAATGAAAGAAAAAATGATTGAAGGCATCGTTAAGTCCGGCCAGATAATCCTCGTTGATTCCCTTTTCGAACCCCCTCCCCCTTTTCTTTATTCTGTGAACCAGCACTTCAGGATCGGCCTGCAGGTAGATGACGAGATCGGGGTTTACGATCCTCGGTTCCAGCATCGAATGAAGCCTGTTATAAAGGACCAGTTCATCATCTCCGAGTACAGCGTGCGCGTAGATCGTATCCTTGGCGAAAAGGTAATCGGCTATCATAAGATCGGCAAAGAGATCCTGCTGAGCGATCTCGACCTGTTGCCTGTACCTGTTCAACAGAAAGAATATCTGGGCCTGAAAGGCGTACCCCTGCATATCCTGGTAGAATTTTTCTATGAAAGGATTGTCGTCGACGTCCTCAAGAAAAAGCCTGGCATCTGTCTCGCCTGCTATCAACCTGGCCAGAGTCGTCTTGCCAGCCCCGACATTTCCCTCGATTGAAATATACCTGATGCCGCTGAGCAGCAGTTTTTCCCTGAAATCATCCATGACATCTACGGTAGTCAAAAAGGACTTCGATGTCAATATCAATCCAACTGTTTATGAATCAATTGGTTTAGATAATCGCCCTGGATGATATCTTTCGAGTCTCAATCGAGTCCCCGAGAGCCTCAAGGGCTTCGGCCACGGAAGTCATAAAGGGCGGAAGATGGAGCCCTGGAACGATCTCAAGGAGAGGCCTGAGAACAAAAGTCCTTTTTTTGAACAAGGGATGCGGGACCCTCAACCGGTCGCTATCGATCTCAAGTCCTCCAAAAAGGATGATATCTATATCGAGAGTCCTGTCCCTTGTCACGGAGGAGCGTACGCGGCCTGAGCGGATCTCCACCTCCTGGCATATATCAAGAAACCGGCCGGGAGGATGGGCAGTCCTTACAAGAGAGACGGCATTTACGAAGTCGCCGGAGAAACCTTCTCCTTCCGGCTTGCTCTCATACAGTGAACTGAAAAGGAGGGGTTCGATCCCATCATAGCCGCCGAGACATCTGTTGCCGCGGATCACGTTCCATTCCCGATCTCCAAGATTGGATCCGAGGGATACGATTACGTCGGCGAGGCCGCTTCTATTTCTTTTCTCGTTCAACGATGACTGCGACATGATCGAGGCTGTTTGGAAAAGGTAAAGTGAGTTTTCTGATTTCAGTCCTGATCCTGCTTATCGGAAAATCTTCGAGAATATCATTGCAGATCGATTCGGCAAGAGTCTCGAGCAGATTGAACCTGTTTTTTTCAACTGTTTCCATGACTTTCGAATAGACTCTCTCGTAATTTACCGTATCTTCGAGAGAATCGCTTACGCAAGCTTTTGTAAAATCGTGAGAATACTCTACATCGATCTGTAATTTCTGGCCGACCTCACGCTCGGTAGGTGATACTCCATAATATCCGAAGACGGTGATCCCTTTAAGAACGACCTTTTCATCTAGCAAGGACTACCTCCTGAATCGTGGTTATTTTTTTGTGAATTCAATAAATTTCTTACCGGCTTCCCTTATCGTCGCGGTCGGAGCTGTCAGGGAAAGCCTGAAATATCCTTCTCCATACATTCCGAATCCGACGCCGGGAGTGGCTACTATACCGGTCTCTTCCAACAGGTGTCCACAGAAATCAATCGAACTGCCTCCCCCGGGGATGGGGATCCAGAAATAGAATGTCGCGTCCGGGATCCTGAAATCGAACCCGGCCTGCCTCAGGCTTGTGGCAAGCAGGTCTCTTCTTTCCCTGTATTCATCGATGATCCCCGATCTGACCTTTTTATACGGACCGTTCAACACGGAAGCTACCGCTTCCTGAAGAGCGCTGAAGACTCCCGAATCGATGTTGGCTTTGAGTCTTGCCAGAGCCGATACAACTTCGGGAGAACCGACGGCAAATCCGACTCTCCATCCAGTAATCGACAAAGTCTTTGAAAAGGAGAAGAACTCGATATAGGAAGCGCCCTCCCGCTTTGCTAAGGGAAAAAGCGCTGAAGGTTCCCGATCGAATACTATTTCACTGTATGCGGCGTCGTTGACCATTATTATATCGTTTTCAGAAATGACCTTCAGCGCGCCAAGGAACATATCCTCCGTGGCGGAAGCGGAAGTCGGATTATTCGGATAATTGAATATCGCGAGCCGCGCCCGGCTGAGGACCTTCTTATCTACCTTGCCGAGATCAGGCCAGAACCGGTTCGAATCAAGCAGTGGCATCCTGTACGGTTCAGCTCCGGCAAATACCGCTGACGAATTGTAAACGGGATATCCCGGGTCGGGTATGAGTATTACATCGCCCGGATCCGTGACGGCAAGTGGAAGGTGGGCTATCGCTTCCTTGCTGCCGATAGTGACCAGGATCTCGTCATCCGAGAGCGCGGTGCCATGTTCTCTTTTTGCCCATTCCTTTATGGCCTCTACAAGAAGTGGAAGTCCACGGTCCGAGGGATACCTGTCGTATCTTGCGTTGTCAAGAGCGCTAACTAGAGCGTCTTTCAGTGGTCTGGAAGCTCCCAGATCGGGATCCCCGATGCCCAGATCCAGCACGCTGCGGCCGCTTTTGACCATCGCGGCCTTGCTTCTGTCCATTTCGACAAACAGGTATGGAGGAAGTTCACCGAGCCTCTTTGATTGCATCTGGTTTCTCTTCTCCGTTTTTCGCCCCTGGAGACCTATTCATAACTGTGGAAGATCGCGCATTCCACATTTCTGTCCGGGTCTCCTGACCAAGCAGGAGTCGGGAATGGCGCGTATATCTCTTCCTCGTCAGTGAAAAAGATCCTCATATACGAATAATCGGAATATGTGTAACTCAGTTCATACGTAGAGAACCAGTTGATGCTCGGCGAGGCATAGACGTTGATCCCCGTATTGAGCATGCACAGAACGAGAGCGGAATAGGAATCCTCTACAGTCTTTCCTTTCCTGACCATCCTGAATCCGATCTTGGGATCCTCAATATTCGGAGACCAGTTGATCCCTATGATCTCATCGGTCGATCTCTCCTTGACATAGACCGGCGCGTTCGAAACGGCGCCCGCCACACTTACTCTCCATATGCCCTCATCATTCACGACGGCGCATTCCGATTCGTCGGGAGACCAGGCGAATTCCTTGATATTTTCCACGCCATCGACTACTGTGACGGTCTCGTTCTTGTAATCGAGGAAACAGAGCTGTCTCGACCGCGAAATAAACCCCAGGAGATCAAAAGTCTTGTTCCACATGAAAAGGGTACTGCGATTTATG
Source organism: Candidatus Krumholzibacteriota bacterium (assembly GCA_016932415.1). Classification (NCBI taxonomy): domain Bacteria; phylum Candidatus Krumholzibacteriota; species Candidatus Krumholzibacteriota bacterium. Next base: position 120,144 of record JAFGCX010000034.1, on the reverse strand, counting down.
TTGATACCAGCCTGCTCGAAGATACCTTCCTCGTCGCTGATCATCATCGCTTTTCTTGAAGATACCACCGGATTGTCTTCGATCCCCATCTTGCACGGTTCGAAGACTCCCGTTGTATCGACGAAATAGATCAAAGTGTCACCTGACGGAGTCATGACAGGTTTGATATTATTGTAATACCGGTGGATGACCTTGAGATCGACACCCTGCTGGACAGTCATCGAATCGTGGCTGTTGGTAACGTAGATCGTGTCATTGGCAACCCTGTTCCAGAACCCGATATTCGAGAGGTCCTGGGTCCCGTCCGGGCGGTCGCCCACTATCCTTGCTTCCCATACTACCTTCTGCCCGAATTGATCCTGCTCGGGAGTTATATGCTGGTTCATCCTTGGTACTATCCCTCCGCCATCGCGCGTTATATTGAACTTGTCACCGAAGGCCAGAGGGAAGATCCATACTTCGAGTCTCTGCTGCACAAGGGTCGGGAAATAATTCCTTATAAAAGAGCCCGAGACGGTGTTTCCCGAGGTATTTAATTTCAGGAACAGACCACCTCCGACAGACTCTTCAGTATTTGATACCAGGGTCACGTTTCCTGACACTGAATATCTGTAACAATGAAAACCGAGAAAAGAAATGTCCCTGGGCGATACCGCGCCGGCTTCTGCGAAAAAGTAAAGCGCGCCGAAATGAAAGATCGGGGAACAGTTGAATATCCTCCCCGTATAGAGTTCGTCGAAATTCCTCACCATGACATACTTGGATATGGTATCTGTCACTCCTTCGAGGCTTCCCATTACTGAGACCCTGTAAATTCCGGGGTCTTCGGGAGTCGTCCACTTTATCGATATGCCGGAATTTCCCTCGGGAAACGATCCTCCCTCGGCTTCCCATGTGTAAACAGGCCAAGCGCCATCGGGGCTGTAGCCATCGACCTGCACCGTAAGCGTGGCTTCGGCTCCAGGCCTGGGGGACAGATCGTGGCATATTATATTGAGCGTTTCCAGATCGGGATTCTCCGGAATGACATTACTGGAATTGTCTTCGCAGCCAGCAAATATTACCATGTAAAACGAAAATCCCAGAATCAACATCCACGGCCCGACTCTCTTCCACCGGTTCACTTGAGACCTCCAGGTTTATGTCCAGGCAAACTCTGTCAGCGGAATCTGATCCCGCTCTCTTCCAGCATTATATGCCAGATCATTTTAATCTCTTATCGGTTGTAAAATATTAATATTCCCGGGAGATTTCAAGCGAATTCTAAAGAAACAGGCGCTCCGGATAATATCCGGGGCGCCTGTCTGCGAACTACGGCGGACGATCCCTACATCATTCCACCCATACCACCCATTCCACCCATGCCGGCTCCTCCCATATCAGAGCCTCTGTCCTTTTCCGGAATGTCACAGATCGTGACTTCGGTAGTAAGAAGCAGGGCCGCGATACTGGCGGCATTCTGAAGGGAAGAACGCGTCACCTTGGTCGGATCGACGATACCGTCTTCGACCATATTGCTGAAAATACCGGTAGCGGCATTGTAACCGATCCCCGGCTTGGAGTTCTTGATCTGCTCAACGATGACCGAACCTTCCTTGCCGGCATTGATCGCTATCATTCTTACCGGTTCGTGAAGAGCTTTCGCGACTATATCGGCACCGATCTTTTCCTCGGCTTCGAGCTTGAGCTTTTCTATCGCTGACGCGGCATGAAGAAGTGTTATTCCGCCTCCTGGGACTATTCCTTCCTCAACGGCGGCCCTTGTCGCCGCGAGAGCGTCTTCGACACGAGCTTTCTTCTCTTTCATCTCGATCTCGGTCGCCGCTCCGACCTTGATGACCGCGACACCGCCCGCCAGTTTCGCGAGGCGTTCCTGCAGTTTCTCACGGTCATAATCGGACGAGGTATCTTCGATCTGGACCTTTATCTGATTGATACGTTCCTTGACCTTCGCTACCTTGCCGGCTCCCTCGATGATCGTCGTGTTATCCTTGTCGATCGATATCTTTTTCGCCTGGCCAAGATCGGCCACAGTGGCGTTCTCAAGCTTGAATCCTGCATCCTCGCTGATCACTTTCCCGCCCGTGAGGACCGCTATATCCTCGAGCATCGCTTTCCTGCGGTCTCCGAACCCAGGCGCCTTTACGGCCGCTATCTGAAGGGTCCCGCGCAACTTGTTGACTACCAGCGTGGCAAGTGCTTCGCCCTCTATATCCTCGGCGATTATCAAAAGAGGCCGGTTAAGCTGCGCTACCTTTTCGAGGATCGGAAGGAGATCTTTCATGGCCGATATCTTCTTGTCGTATATAAGAATATATCCGCTTTCTATGATAGCTTCCATCCGTTCCGCGTCGGTAACGAAGTAGGGACTGAGATATCCCCTGTCGAACTGCATACCTTCCACGACTTCAAGCGCGGTGTCCATCCCCTTGGCTTCCTCTACTGTTATGACGCCATCCTTGCCGACCTTCTCCATCGCTTCAGCGATGAGTTCGCCGATCTCGGTGTCATTGTTTGAGGAAATAGTGGCGACTGAAGATATCTCTTCGCGCTTGCGGACCTGCTTCGATTGTTTTTTTATAAAATCCACCGCGGCGTCGACAGCCTTCTGGATCCCCTTCTTTATATACATCGGATTCGTTCCGGCTGTGACATTCTTCAGGCCTTCGGTGATTATCGCCTGAGCGAGGATCGTCGCGGTAGTGGTCCCGTCACCGGCGACATCCTGGGTCTTTGTCGCTACTTCCTTGACCATCTGAGCACCCATGTTCTCCCATGGGTCCTGAAGTTCGATCTCCTTGGCGATCGTGACACCATCATTGGTGATCGTAGGCGAACCGAATTTCTTGTCAAGGATCACGTTGCGGCCCCTCGGACCGAGGGTCACCTTGACCGCGTTTGCCAGAGTATCAACGCCCGCTTTCAGGCGATCCCTGGCATCGACATCAAATTTAAGCTGCTTTGCCATTGAAATTCACTCCTTCCTGCAGGCTAAACGATAGCAAGAATATCGCTTTCTCTTAATATAAGGTATTCCTTGTCATCGACTGTGATCTCGGTACCGGAATATTTTCCGTAGAGGACCTTGTCGCCTTTTTTGACTTCAAGAGCGATCCTCTCCCCGGTATTCTCGTTCATCCGGCCCTTTCCTACCGCGATGATCTGACCCTCCTGGGGTTTTTCCTTGGCAGTATCGGGGATTATTATCCCGCTCTTCTTTACTTCCACAGGATCTACAGGCTTTACCAGGACCCTGTCGGCCAGTGGCGTAATTTTCATTTCACCCTCCTTTTTTAATTTTAGCCATCTGTAAATTTTTTATTAACTTTACGTTAGCACTCAACACCCCGGAGTGCTACTCAATCGGGAGCCATAATATATTGTGAAAAGGATTTTTTTTCAAGAAAAAAAAGTCTCCGCTGAGAATTATTTTAAGTAATGGCGTGCGGATATCTCTCAGACGGAAAGGCGGCAGGGGGATCGGTGTCTACACGTACTTTCATCATCTCTCCCTTGTGGAAAGATATATCAGGTGAAGGCCCTTCAGGACCAGGTCGGGGGCTTCTCTCGTTTCTGCCGGCAGATATTCTTTCAGCAGTCCGGCGCTTCCGCCGGTCAGAAAAATATCGATATCCCCACCGTGGGAAGCAATAGTCCTCGCGACTAGCTCCTTTACAGCCCCTATGAACCCGAAGTGTACCCCCGCCATTATCGCCCCGGTGGTTGATTTCCCCGGTGGAGGAGAAAAATCACCACCCGTAGAGAGCAGGGGAAGAGCAGCTGTACCGGTATGAAGAGAAGAAAGCAGCAGAGCAAGCCCGGGGAAGATTGCCCCTCCCTTGAATCCTTCCCGGGAAAGCAGGTCCACGGTCACCGCAGTACCTGCATCGATTATGACAGCCTCGGAGGATCCCTCCTCCACCACGCCGGCAGCAGCGCAGATCCTGTCAGTACCGATCGACGAACCCTCGTCGGTCAGTACCCTGAATGGCAATTCACTTTCGATCCCCACCTTGAGAATATCATCGCAGCCACTGCGTCTGGAACAGGAAAAGAGAGACCTGTCCCAACCGGGAACGACGCTTGAAAACGCTACAGCATCCGGGACCGATTCCTCGATGATCCCATCGATCACGTCCTGATCATGCCCGGGGGAACAGTTCCATCTTTCCGCGATCGCTCCCGAGATGAAAAGAGCTGCTTTTAGGCTGTTATTACCCCTGTCGAAAACGAGTATTCTTTTCATCTATCCTCCGGCTTTCGCTGCGACATCACCAGTCTGAAAGATCTCCTCTCCCCCGGCCGAGATCATCCTGAGATAACCTTCGGAGGTGATACCGGTGATCACTCCCGAAAAAATTCCGGCACCTGTATCGATCGAGGCTTCCATCCCCTTCCAGAGAAGTTTTCTTTCTACATCGAACTTCAAAACGCTCAATCCCTCCCTCTCCCATCTGGAGTAGAGATCCTCAAGCTCTGCGATTATCCCGGCAAGTATCTTTCCCCTGTCAAACCTCATTCCCGAGACGATCCTGAGAGAAACGGCGATCTCCCTCAGCCATTCGGGGAAATCATCAATAGTCTCGTTTATATCTATCCCTGTCCCGACGATGACGTCATTTCCCTTGGATTCGGCCAGGATCCCCGCGGCTTTTTTCCCATCGATGAATATATCATTCGGCCATTTTATCGATGTTTCAAGTTCAGGCGATATCCTGTCTACAGTCCGGGCCACTGCCAGAGCGAGAAGCGTGGTGAGTGATTCGGGCGACCGCGATGGCCTGAGAATTATCGAAAAAACGAGGCTGCCATCTTCTGTTGCGACCCAATCCCTGCCCTTTCTTCCCCTGCCGGCATATTGCCTCCGCGCTATGAACACCGCTCCCTCCGGAGCTCCGCCTGCCGCCGCTTCGGCGGCGGCCCTGTTCGTCGAATCGATCTCATCATACAGAGTCACTGTCCTGCCCAGCCGGGTGGAAGCCATCATACCGAGCAACCTTGCCGGATGGAGTTCTTCCCATTCACAACCGTCATCCAATCTGAAATCATCACAGGCAGTCATACCGCACCTTCCAGCAGTAGGCTCAGGTCGAGGGATGGGGCGGAGGAGGTAAGTCTTCCGACCGATATAAAGTCGACTCCCTCTATAAGGTATGAGGAAATATTTTCAAGATCGATCCCTCCTGAGACTTCGATCTCCGGTTTTCGCCCTTCCCATCCGGCCATACTGGCAACAGCTTCGTCTATCATCCCAGGAGAAAAATTGTCAAGCATGATCCTTGCCGGCGGATCCGGTCTGAGGGCATTGAATTCCTTCAGAGAGGAGACCTCAATTTCAGCGTCGGTGATCTGCCGGCCGAGTATCTCGACTGCCGCCTCTATCCCGCCTGCTGCCGCTATATGGTTTTCCTTTACAAGGATATATGAAGCGAGATCAGGACGATGATTTACTCCCCCCCCATCCGCTACAGCCTTTTTTTCCAGGATCCTCATTCCCGGAATCGTCTTTCGGGTATCGAGTATCCTAATCCCCGTATCACCAGTCCGGAGGACATACTCGGACGTCAGAGTAGCTATCCCTGAAAGGTGTCCAAGAAAATTCAACGCAGTCCTCTCTGCCGACAGGATTGCCGCGTACCGGCCTGACATCCTTGCCACTTCGCATCCCGCCCCCGCTTTTCCTCCATCAGGAATGACGACGTCATATTCGATAGAATCGTCGAGGCACCTGAACGATGCCATGGCGGCATCCTGTCCGGAAATTATTCCCTCTCTCCTCGCCACGATCGCTCCACGCCCTGCCATACGGCCGCCGACAAGGAGCCTTGACGTCAAGTCCTCGAAGGCCCGGTCTTCTTCAAGGGCTCTTCGTACGGCAGTATCTACCGCCTGTTCATGGGTCCGCACGCCTTTGCCTCCTGCTTAGATTCATCCTGATCTCCTCTATCCTGTCCCTGATGCTTGCCGCTTTTTCGAAATTCAGCGCGTCCGCTTCCTTCCTCATCTCGATCTCCATTATTTCTATAAGGCGCGGATCATCGATATCAATCGGTAATAACAGGTCATCGGCGACAGGTTTTTTCTCCCTGCTCTTCGCGTCAGCGACTGAAGTGGAGATCCGGACTTCTTCGATCGATTTGATTATCGACCGGGGTTCGATGCCATATCTTAAGTTATACTCCTCCTGTTTTTCCCTTCTCCTGTTCGTCTCCTCGATCGCTTTCTCCATCGATCCGGTAACGCGATCCGCGTAGAAGATCACTGTGCCGTCGGTATGTCTTGCCGCCCTGCCGGCAGTCTGGATCAGTGATGTTCGTGATCTCAGGAATCCCTCCTTGTCCGCATCAAGCACCGCGACAAGCGTGACTTCAGGCAGATCGAGCCCTTCGCGCAGGAGGTTGATACCGACCAGCACGTCGAACTCGCCATAGCGAAGGTCCCTGAGGATCTCCATCCGGTCGAGGGCGTGGATATCGCTGTGGAGATAACGTACCTTTATCCCGAGTTTTTCAAGGTACGCGGTAAGATCCTCGGCCATCCTTTTTGTAAGCGTAGTGACTAGGATCCTCTGTCTTTTTTCTACTCTTTTGCGTATTTCGCCGACAAGATCGTCAACCTGCCCCTCCACCGGCCGGACTTCGATCCGGGGATCGAGCAGGCCTGTCGGTCTTACTATCTGTTCAACGATCTCCCCGTGGCACTTCTCCAGTTCATATTCCGATGGTGTAGCCGAGACATATATGAACCTGTCGATCACCGAATCGAACTCGTCGAATTTGAGAGGCCTGTTATCGAGAGCTGAAGGAAGCCTGAATCCATGTTCTACAAGTGTCTGCTTCCTGCTCCTGTCCCCGTTGTACATCGCTCTTATCTGAGGAATGGTCACGTGCGATTCGTCGATAACGACAAGAAAATCATCGGGAAAATAATCTATCAGCGTTGCAGGCCTCTCACCGGGAGAGCGTCCCGTGAAATATCTCGAATAATTCTCAATCCCGGTACAGTACCCCATCTCAAGCATCATCTCGATATCGTACTTTGTCCTCGTGGCAAGTCTCCTGGCTTCGTAATCGAACCCGTTATTTTTGAGCTCTGCCACCCTGGTCTCAAGGTCTGCCCTTATGGCCTCAACGGCGGAACCGATACTTTCTTCCGATACGACAAAATGCGAAGAAGGAAAAACGGAGATCTCAGGAGCCCTGCGCTCGATCTTGCCGGAAACGGGGTCGATCACCGAGATCCTCTCTACCTGATCGTCAAACATTTCTATCCTCAGGGCCTTCTCCATGTAGGAAGGCATCAGGTCGATCGTATCCCCCCTGACCCGGAAGCTCCCTCTTACAAAATCGATATCACTTCTCCTGTACCTGATATTGACGAGTTTCCTGAGAAGACGGTCACGGCCGAACTCTTCTCCCTCCTTGAGAGAAAACGTCATCCTTGCGAATGACTCCGGCGATCCGAGACCGTATATGCAGGAGACGCTTGCAACGACGATGACATCCTTTCTTGTCATCAGCGACCCGGTAGCTCGAAGTCTCATCCTGTCGATATCATCGTTGATCGAGACATCCTTTTCGATATAGGTATCGGTCGATGGGATAAAGGCTTCGGGTTGATAATAATCATAATAGCTGATGAAATATTCCACGGCGCTTTCAGGGAAAAGAGATGTGAATTCGCCATAGAGCTGCGCAGCGAGAGTCTTGTTATGCGAGATCACCAGTGCTGGCAGCTGTGACCTGGCGATCACGTTCGCTATCGTAAAAGTCTTTCCCGATCCGGTCACCCCGAGAAGGGTCTGGTGTTTCTTCCCCCTCGCGATCCCGTCGAGAAGTAGTTCGACCGCCTGAGGCTGATCTCCGGTCAGGGAATAATCAGTACTGATCCTGTATTGCGTCATAATAGGCATGAACCAAATCTTCAGTTCCGGACAGAAGGGATTCTGGCCGGCAGACCAGCCAGGGCGCAGGGGATCCTGCCTGCCGGAAACTGTTTCTAATCGTTGATGATATCGGTGCCGGTAATTGTAATATTTTTTCTTACGACGCCTTTTCTACCGAAGGAGGGAAGTCTCTTTCCGCTTCGTTCCATCGTAAACCCGCCGGCATTACCGATAGTCCTGAAAAAAACCGATCGGTTAGTCCTGATCGATTCGACCTGTCCGGGGAACAGGATGAAATCACGTAAGATACTGTCCGGTCTCGAATCGACGCTTGTGTAGATCACGATATCAAACCAGGTCGTATCCTCCCTGCCGGCGATGATCTTCAGTTCAAACTCACTGTTATTCTCATCGCGCGCCGGAGAAGATTGAGAAGATACGGGTTGTTTCGCTTCGACCTCTTCGGGTTGAAGCACTTCACCTGAAGACTCGGCGTCCCCTCCGCCGGACTCATCGATCGGAAGTTCCTGCCCTGCGGTGACTCCCTGCCCGGTGGCAATCGGAAAATCATCCGGCAATTCGACACTGTCGCTTCCCGTTCTCACCGCCAGCCAGATCACGATTGCGATAATGATCCCTAGCCCGATTACAGGAAGGAGATATTTTCTGAAGATCCTGGGAGAGGCCAGCGTTTCCTCGACCGTACTCTCTTCTATCTCCCAGCAATCCCCCTTGCTGCGATGGGTCTGCCCTGTCTGGACTTCATACTTGCTCAGGATCTGCTGCACGTCAAGGCCGAGGACGCCGGCGTACGTTCTCAGGAAACCGGTCACATAAACCTTTGCCGGTATCGCTTCAAAATTATCAGTCTCAAGATATTCAAGCGATTTTTTTGGCAGCCTCGTCTCAAGACTGACCGCGTCGAGACTCAACCCCGATCTTTCCCTCGCGGACAGGAGGATCTCGCCGACGGTCTTTTCCCCTTTTATATCGAGGGATTCCGCGATGATCTCTTTTTCGTTCTTTTCTTCCTTCTCTTCTTTTTTATCCTCGTTCACCGGAGGTCCTCCAGTATTCTTTCCAGCCTGCTTCTCTTGTCAGACATCTCCTCGAATCTTGTCTTTTCCCTTTCAACCACTTCGGCAGGAGCCTTTTTCGCGAATCCGCCACCCGAGAGTCTCGCGCCTATCTTATCACATTCGATTGCCAGTTTTCCAAGCTCCTTCTCGATCCTGGCCTTTTCAGCCTCTATATCGATGATCCCCTCGAGGGGAAGGTATATCTCTATTGACGCGTGGCCTGCCGCCGCGCTGGCTCCTGGTTTCTCCGCCCCTTCCGCTATATGAAGCGAACCTGCCGTGGTCATCAGGGCTATCTGGCTGCTGAATCGGGAAAGCTTTTCGGGAAGCGACTTTCCCTGTTCGCAGTTAATTATGACCTTTACCTCTTGCTGATGTGGAATATTGAAACTCTGTCTGAGGTTTCTAATGCTGGTCACGATCTCCCTGAATACGATGACATCCTCTTCAAGACCGGTATCGACAAGCCTTCCGTCGATCCCCTGAAAATGATATCCCGCGAGAAGAGGAGGATCTTCAGAGAGCATGCTCCATATCTCCTCTGATATGAACGGCATCACCGGATGAAGCATCACCATTGATACTCCCAGTACCGCCCTCACCGCCACTGCCGCTCCGGCACTTCTTTCTCCCCCTTCGCGGAACGCCGGCTTTGAAAGTTCGAGATACCAGTCACAGAACTCATGCCAGAAGAAATCATAGATCGTTTTGACCGCTTCGTCAAACCTGAAAGAATCAAGATTCTTCTCGAATTCCCCGAATCTCGTCGCCAGCCGGCTCAGGATCCACCTGTCCTCCCATCCGAATCGGATTTCTCCCGCCGGTTCTCTGCCATAAAGGGCCCCGAAGAGGTCTATCACGGGATCATCCTGGTCGGGATCTACCCGCCCTCCGAATAGATCCAGATCGCTTCCACCCTGGCCCGTGACAAAACGCGTGGCGTTCCATATCTTGTTGGCGAAATGCCTGCCGACTTCGACCTTTTTCTCATCGAACATGATATCCTGGCCGGGAGGTGAAAGCATCATGAGAGAGAAACGAAAAGCATCTGCTCCGTTATTCTCTATGATATCGATAGGATCGGGGGAGTTGCCGAGCGACTTGCTCATCTTTCGACCCTTTGCATCCCTTACTATTCCGGTGATGTAGACTGAAGAAAAGGGGATCTCTTTCCTGAACTTCAGTGAAGCCATTATCATCCTGGCGACCCAGAAGAAAATGATATCCCCCCCGGTCACAAGAACGTCGGTAGGATGGAATCTTTCCAGGTCCTTTGTCTCATCGGGCCACCCCATCGGCGAAAAAGTCCATAGCCATGAGGAGAACCATGTGTCCAGGACATCCTCATCCTGGCTCAGAACAGAGCTCCCGCAGAGCGTACATTCGGTGGGATCGTCCATCGAGACTATCTCCGCGTTGCAGTCGCCGCAGTACCAAACGGGGATCCTGTGGCCCCACCAGAGTTGTCTTGATATGCACCAGTCCCTGATATTCTCCATCCAGCTAAGGTAGATATTTTTCCATCGAACGGGGAAAAACCCTATTTCTCCGTCGACTACCGCCGATATGGCTGGAGCTGCCAGCTGCTCCATCTTCAAAAACCACTGCCTGGATATATATGGTTCGATTACGACCCCGCATCTGTCGTGATGCCCGACCGAGTGCCTGTAGTCATCTATCTTCTCGAGAAAACCGTTTTTTTCAAGTTCCGACAGGACCGCTTTTCGGGCGGTAAGAATATCCATTCCGGCAAAAGCTCCCGCATCATCGTTCATCTTCCCCTGCCTGTCGATCACGGTGACGGGGTCGAGCCGGTGCCTCAGGCCGATTTCGAAATCCGTCGAGTCGTGGGATGGCGTGACTTTAAGAAATCCGGTACCGAACTGGGGATCGACTGCTTCATCGAAGATTATCGGAATATCCCTGTCTGTCAGGGGTAGCCGCACGGTGAGTCCCTTGAACTCACCGGCGCGCGGGTCTTCGGGACTCATGGCCACGGCGACATCACCGAGCATTGTCTCGGGCCTTGTCGTACCGACAGTGACGCCCCCCTGCCTGTCCGTAAATGGATATCTGATATAATAGAGTTTCGAGTCTTCTTCCCTGAAATCCACCTCTTCATCCGAGATCGCCGTCTGGCAGGAAGGACACCAGTTGACTATATACCTTCCCCTGTAGATCGCTCCCTCCTCATAAAGAGAGACGAATACCTTTCTGACAGCGCGCGATACTCCGGGGTCCAGAGTAAAGGCCTCTCTGCTCCAGTCGAGCGATGCTCCAAGCCTCTCAAGCTGTTCGACTATCCTTCCGTGATATTGCTCTTTCCATTTCCAGCATTCTTCAAGGAATTTTTCCCTGCCCAGGTCAGACCTTTCGATCCCCCGCTCCCTCAATGCCTTTTCGACTACGTTCTGAGTCGCGATCCCAGCGTGGTCTGTCCCGGAAAGCCAGAGGGCGTCAAATCCGCGAAGTCTCTTCCATCTTATCAATATATCCTGGACAGTCGTTCCCAGAGCGTGTCCGACAGTCAGTTTTCCGGTCACATTCGGCGGCGGCAGTATTATCGAATAAGAAGGCTTGCCGGAACGGCCACCGGCGTGGAATACATCTTTTTCCGCCCATATCCGGCTCCATTTTTTGTCTATCGATGCCGGATCATAGACCTTGTCGAGCATTGTCACTCCTTGATTCTGGTCAGGCCCGTATTTTCAAAAGATTAAATCTATCACAGAGCGCGTTCCTGGTCAACAACGACTCCTGAATGGTGAAGTCGCCTCAATGATGCTGATCTCTCACCCGGTCTTTATAAAATACCACAGGGCGGCCGTTGCCGCCGGTAACAGGTACCACGAAAACCTGTAAAGCCTGCCTTTTTCGAGAAGATAGATGAGCAGTCTTAACGCGAGTAATCCAGACCCGAAGGCGGCGATCATCCCGGTCAAAAGATATATGACCCCCATGCTTGTAAATACAGCCTCTCCATTGATAAGTTCGAGCAGAAGGGCGCCGAGCACCGCGGGGATCGAAAGAAAAAATGAAAACTCGGCAGCCTTTCTGAATCCCACGCCGGCAAGAAGCGCCGCGGTAATCGTCCACCCGCTTCTTGAACATCCGGGGAGAATAGCCACTGCCTGGGCGGCCCCGATCAACAGGACGATCTTCCAGGTCAGATCGGAATCGCCCGATCGCCTTCTGGAGAAAAGCAGGAAGAAACCTGTCACAAGAAGACAGACTGAAGTCAGGACGGGGGAATCAAAAAATCTGACGATGTGGACGCGAAGGAATATCCCCACTACAGCGGCAGGTAGCGATCCAAGAAGTATCCATACCAGGTAGCGAAGTTCCCCGATATTTCCCTCATCACTTTTAAAAGCACCCGATACCCATTGGAACAGGGCGCTCAACAGGGATCTGGCCCGTTCCCGGTATATCACAATTACCGCGCCGAGCGTTCCGGTATGGACCGCAATCTCGAACATCAGGGATCCCTGCCCTCTTCCGACGGGACTGCCGAGAATCGATTCGGCCAGAACAAGGTGGCCTGATGAACTGACAGGCAGAAATTCCGTCACACCCTGTATCACGGCCAGAATCAATACATTTATCATCTCAAATGACATATAACGATCACCCTTCTCGTTGATCTAGCCTGTCGAACCGAATAAAAAAGCGAGGATACCGAAAAACATCCCCAGTTTAAGAAGAAGGCTGGAAAGAGCATGGTACTTTCCGCGTAACGAGAATATCGCCGATAAGACAAGTATCGGCAAGACAGAAATAAACATTAATCCAGTATATATATGGTTATAAAGCCCGACGATCCCCGCTGCCGGAAAGAGGACGGCAAGAAATAAAAATATCAGGGCCGCGGACCTCAGCGCCGGCTTTCTGCCCGAGACTGCCGGCACGGTGCGGGCTCCACACCTGGCATCTCCGTCAAGATCCTCGCAATCCTTGACCAGCTCTCTTCCAAGAACGAATAAAGCGGTGCAGACAGATGGAAATACTCCGGCTGCCATACTCCCTCCCGAGTACGAGCCAAGGAGGAAACCGCTTCCCGTAACGAGTGAGACGGCCAGATTTCCGCTGAGATACATTCTTTTAAGGAAGGCTGAATATATGTGCAGCGTGACGATCCACGCGATTATCCATACGCGGGCTACGGGATCGAGCAACATAAGAAGCGCGGCAGCCGCCGCTAGGAGGATAATATAAATCACCCTCGCCTGGCTGGCCGACACTGAGCCTGATGGAATCGCTCTGCGAGGTTTGTTAATCGAATCTATATCGAGATCATAGTAATCATTGATGACATTTCCGGCGGCTGTTACAAGGGCTACCGCTGTCAGGAGCGCGATCGGAATATCCCCTGTCGAAGAGGCAAGCACAAAGCCGGCGCTCACGCAGAGAACTGCGGCAGCAACATTGTGAGGCCGGATTATCAGTATGATCTTGAGAAATCTGCGCATCTAAAAATCCAGGAGAATTTCAAACCATCCAAATCCCGTCTCTTCATCATCATCCCCGGGACCGTCGATGACCCTTATCCCTCCTCCGGCGCGGACAAGAGATCCCCTGCCGAGGTCGAGAGATGCGGTGAGCGATAGATCCCTCTCTATCGTAAGAGCCCCGCTGGGAAAGGCCGGGTCGGGATCCTCTGTCCTGTCCCACTCCCTGAAGTCATTCCCCTCACCTCTCCTGACATATTCGAAAGCGGTCGATATTACGACTCTTCTATGTACCGCGGCGGCGGCTCTGACCCTCCACCTGTCGGAATCAGGTCCCAGGGGAGACCCTATGGGCGGGTTCAGGTACTGATCGCCATTTCCGGTGACGTAACGGGTAAGGAGATCTTCCTTGTGAGCGTACGTGAAGATGTCGATACGGGTATATTCCGCGCCAAGTTCTATCTCCCTTCCCCAACAGCACAAGCGGCCTTCGACGCAGACATCGTAACCAAGCCTGTCCGGAGCATCTCCACGATCTTCATACTGAAAATCGTCTATCAACAGTTCACCGTACGTAATGACACTTTTGAACAGGGGTATCTTCCAGTCGATTCCTACAAGTATATTATCATCGTCTCTTTCGTTGTACTGGTTGGCGTAATAAGAACCCGCGGGCAGAAGGTAGGAATAATCAAGGTCTCTGCCGGAGTACAATACCGTTTCGCTTACGCCAAGCCACGCGCCGGCGGGAAGACGTACCGTCAGCCGGTGGCCGGCCATGCGTCTGCGGCTCTGCGGATCAAGTAATACCTGGAGAGTCGTCAGTCTGAATCTTCCGAGCGAAACCGAAACACCTGCCTGGTCCAGGGACCCGGCGCTGCGTGATATCACAAGTCCCTCATCTCTCCCGTTACCCCAGTTGATATGGTCACGCCCTATCAGCACCCTCCATCTGTCTCCGGTTATCGACAGATAGGCCCTCTCGTATTCGGAGGTCAATCCGCGAAACGATCTTTCACGCGCCGATGGTTTTACGCCAGCGGTATTTGAATCACGTTCCGGCTGCATCTTCAGCCTGTACGAAGTGAAAAAGGTCACCCCCTGTCCAAGATCGGCAAGGATCGAAGGAATCGCGAGGCCGTCGACCTCACCGTTGTCTCTCTCGGGCCTTTTCTGGACGGTACTGCCTGCTGCTAGATCAAAAAGAAGATATCTCTTCCCTTCGCGTATCGACCACAGCGGAGTGTCTTCGCGCCCGGTCGGCTTCTTTTCCTTTCCCAGGAATTCCTTTTTAAGACGTTCCAGCAGAAAATCAAGCCTTGGCGATAGTTTTTCTCCATCGTCTCCGAGCCTTTCCAGGATCGTATTGAGATGGTATTCGACCTCTGTTCTTGTAAATGGAATATCGGGGGGAAGATTTACAAACCCGGCGAGTTCGAACGATCTCAGGGCTGAATAGACCCAGGAACCTGCCTCTATATTCTCATCTGAGGAGTAAACCGCTTCGGGAGAGAAAAGTAAAGAAGCCCCCGCGATCAACAGGATCATCAATATCGAATTCGCACTCCTCATCCTGTTATCCGGTGTGACTCCCCCATTTTCAATGATCTTTCATTTTCAGCCATCCGGTACCATTCCCTTGCTTTCCTCTTGTCATCCTGCTTTTCGTAGGAAATGCCCATGCTGAAATATACTCTTTGATCCGCCGGATTTATTTCTGCGACTCTCTTGAAATATTCCTGCGCCTTGTCGGGCTGTTCCAGCTTGTTATACGATTCGCCAAGGTAGTAAAGAATCGTCGAATTTCCAGGGTTCAACCTGACGGCATGCTGAAGATATTTCAAAGCCTTCGCGTAGACCCCCTTGCGGTAATATATCAACCCGAGATAAAAGAGAGCGTTTACATTATCACCTTCTATCTTCAGGATCCTTTTGAATTCATCTCTGGCATCGTCATATCTGCCTTCGTTGATAAGAGCCACTCCCAGATTATAATGTCCCTCTATGCAGTTGGAATCGATCTCCAGTCCGATCCGGAATTCCTTGATCGCCTGCTGGCGGTCACCTTCTTCCCCATAAAGGGCTCCAAGATTGAAATGAGCTTCAGCGCTTTTAGGATTATGCTGGACAGCCTTACGGAACTGCTGAAGGGCTGCGTTTCTCCTTCCGCCAAGATCAAGTATATACCCCAGATTTGTGTATGACTTCGAATGAGTCGGATCGAGTTCGAGGGCTTTTCTGTAATTCTTCTCCGCTTCATCAAAATTCCGGCACTTTGTAAAGGCGACACCGAGCCTGTAGAAGCATTCCGGGTTTTCAGGCTCAAGAGCAAGCGCCCTGTTATGCAGGTCTATCGCTTCATCGAGTTTTCCCTGCATCTCGAGAAGCCTGCCCATGCGGTACAAAGGCATCGCGTCGCCGCTTGACAATTCGCAATATTTTTCATATCCGCAATAGGCAGCGTCATAATTCCCCGCCCTTTCGAAGAGAGAACATATATCGAACAACGCCGGTTCATCTATGTCGGGATGAGTAAGAAGTTCGTTTAACAGTCTTTCCGAGATCTTCGTTTCCTTTTTTTCAAAAAGATACCTGGCAAGCTCGAGGATCTCGCCGACTCCGGCTTCGCCGGAATCATACTTTCTTCTCAGCCGGGCTATTTCTCTGCTCTCTTCCTTGACCTCACCCCTGGTGAATTCAAGCAGCTTGTCCCAGCGTAATTTCATATATAGACTCCCCTCGGGAATTCAGTACGTCAAGACTTGTTCCTGCTGGCAGGCTAGCCGAGTAACAGCCTGTTGTCAAGGGATTTCCAGAAGCGGTAAAGAGTTTAGTAACAGATCGAATCAGCACGGCGAGCCGAGCGGGCTCCCGCTTCCCGATTGTGGCAGGAACTTCGCTCCGTTCATCAGCGAACGCGATTCCTTCCGGAGATCAGGAGATATCATCTTCGGCGGTCATTCGGACCTGCAGATGATACCTGAAAGATGCTTTTCTGGTCGCCGTGCTGGCCGGGACCTCATTCGGCCGATACCCTTCTTTCTCGAACCGGAAGACCTCTCGGCTCGGCATCGTTCCCGGAAACCCATGGAAGACGAAACAACCCTCTGAATCAGTCAGGGAGTGGGATCTGAACTCAAACGAACTCTCCCACCCTGTAAGCACTTCGACATCTTCAAGAGGTTCTCCGCTCAGATCATCGATCACTGTCCCCTGCAGCGTGTATCCGTCATAGATCGGTTCGGTAAGTTCATCGCCACAGGAAGCAAGAAAAAGCATGAATATCAAGGCAGAGCATATCGAGAGTAATGGTCTTTTTTTCATTTTGATCATCCCTTTTACCGATTTCCTCTCTGAAACGGACGCAGGGCGGATCACCTGAAGAGATACCTCGAACCAGCCGGGTACTGGTACTGCCTGTACTGGAAACTTATCATAAGTTTGCTGCTCGGCCGGTAGGTAAGGTCAAAATTTGGAATAAACAGTTCAGAGCTTTCCCGCATACCATCCGAAGCCATCATCGTTGTCCGAACGCCGATATCACAGTTAAGCGACCAGTCGGGACCAAGCCTGTAGCTGATGTGCCCCATATAGTAACCATATCCCTGAGATCTGTCGTTACCGTATGATGAGTAACTGAATCCCATCGAACTGTTGAACGACAACCCGGGAAGATTCAGATACCGTGCCTGTGTGGAGGGATTGAGATAATCTTCGAATACACTCCCGGCCACCGGTTCCTGCCCGGCCAGACGACCGGCTGACAGGATCAACAGGATGAAAATGACCGCCTGGATCCTTGACATCGCTAAACCTCTGATTCTCCGGTCTTTGCTTTCCTGTCCAGCAGTTCCCTGATCTTTTCCTTCAGAGGATCAAGATCGACTGATTTCACTATATATGCGTCAGCTGCCCATGTCTGGAAATTATCCTTATACACTGAATAGGCCGAATTAAGGATCACCGGCAGGTCCTTGCGCTGCTCCATGATCTTTGTCAGGGCATCTATTCCACTTTCTTTGTCCAGTTTGATATCGAGAATGACAAGATCAGGAGCGTCATTCTTGACAGAAGCTATCGCTTCACTGATATTCTCTGCCAGAACAGTCTCGTAACCGTCATTCTGAAGTTCCTCCCTGTAGAGCATTCTGACATTCGCTTCATCGTCGACAATAAGTATTTTAGGCATACTTCCTCTCCAGGCAAAATTCCGGATCAGCATCACTGGACCCGTTATATATCTTCGTCTTATTTTGGTTGCCGGTCAAGGAATATTTAAGTGAGGGGAATCGCGGGGAGTGTGCCTGAACGGAGATATCAGACCGGCCTCGGTCTCCGCCGGATCAGGGTGTCACCTTGATCTCGAGAATGACTTTGACCGGGATGTTGTTTCTGACCTGGTCTTCTGTCAGCTCGACTGGAATCGTCACCAGCTTCTCGAACGATTCGTCCGATATAAGCATTTCACCGTCACTGCTATCAGAATCCGCCCGGGGTCCATTTTCCGACAGATTATCGAGTGGGTCGGTTATAAAGTCGGGTTTCTTCTCTTCGACCGCTACTGTCATCTTTGGAGCCTCCTCAGCTTCACCCTCCGCCCCCGTGCCACCGAGTTCCACGACGTGTCCGTACTCCTCGTATCCTCCCCTGGTTGCTCCCAGATCTATGCTGTTCTCAGGCAGATCGCCTTCCTTGAGGACATTTTCTACAAACTCAGAGACAGACTCGTGCTCCTCTTCTCTCTCCTCTGCGTAACCTAAAGACTCGCTCTCATCCGTCCCTGAGCTTTGATTCCTTGATATACCCTGAGCAACTATCTCGACATTGATATCTTCATCTTCAGGCTCCTCGTCCACCGGTTCTTCTTCCGGTTCCGATTCGCTCAGCATATCCTTCAGTGATTCAAAGACTTTTCTTGCTATACCCTCGAAAGTCTCATAGACTCCCTGACCCGTCACGGCTACTGATTCTATCGCGTCGGCGTTCCATGTGTTCAGTTCTATATCAAGCACATCTCTGCTTATGCATCCTTCGATGTCGCGCTTGTTGTACTGGATTATCCATGGTATCGTGCTGAGTGACATTCCAAGCTCGTTGAGATTTTCCTCAAGATTATGAAGACTCTCGATGTTCTCATCCATCTTGCCTGGAGAAGAATCAGCGACAAAGACTACCGCGTCGACTCCCTTGAGGACAAGTCTCCGGGTGGCGTTATAGTAGACCTGGCCTGGTACCGTGTACAGGAGGAAACGCACTTTCATCCCCTTGAAATCGCCTATTTCAATCGGAAGAAAATCAAAGAAAAGGGTCCTGTCAGTACGGGTCTTCATCGAAACCATCTTTCCCTTGTTCTCTCTGGGTAGTTTCGAATACATAAGTTCAAGATTCGTAGTTTTCCCGCTTACTCCCGGGCCATAATAGACTATCTTGACATTGATCTCTCCACCTGCATAGTTATAGACTGCCATCTTGATGATCTCCTTATAATTTTATGTCGGGGCAGCTTCCATCCCACTCACTCGATGCACAGACGAAGGAAGCAGAATCCGGAGCAGGCTAACGTCACTTGAGCTAGGGTGTTATTACTTCGTTAGAATCAGGAATAATCCACCCCGACATCAACTGCATGCGCAATTAATGTGCCACCTTTTTCCCCTCAAATCGTTTTTTATCTTGTTATATTACTTGCATTTACGTCTGCAGGGCAACCTTGTAAAAAAGCTCTTTCCCTGAAATTGAGAAAGAGCTTTGTAATCTGCGATTATTGGCCCGATGAGTTCTTCCGCTTCAATCCTCACACGGAATCGTGTTGGTGCAATCGAGGACCACCTCGGTTATATTCCCGTCCGAGATCGAGATCTCCATCGACCAGCACAAGGGATCGATAACAACCGAAGTGCTGGCGTTGCTGCGCGCGTAAAGATGATAAGTGCCTGCTGGAAGAGCGAAAAACTGAGGCTGCTCGGCTGATGCCAATCCCTGATATTCGTCATCGATATGAACATGGATACCTATCGCTACGCAGTTAGTCGTCGACAGCTCAAAACCTGTTTCGGCTGAAGATTGAGAATCTTTGCACCCTGGTACAAATAAAAGCATTATTAAACTTATTGTAAATATAGACCCAACGATCCGCCTCATAACGACCTCCTGCCGATTATCAACTTTGGAACAGGCGGTAAACCATCTGAGAAGAATGTAATAAAATGGGAAGGTTTTAACAACTGAAAAAATATATATTTCGCTGGCAGGTCATAATTTCGTGCCGCACCAGGGGCAGAATCTATAATGGGCGTCGATCTCCCGGCCGCAATTGCATGTCAGTGTCAACAGGGCTCTATCCCTCCTCATAGCTATCTCTCCAGGCGTGGCAACGAGATCCCTGAGCCTGTCATAGAGTTCCTGTCCGCCGGACAGGACGAATTCATAATTCCTAGCGACCGTGCAGAGGACTACTCTCGGATTAAGGTCTCCTGCCTCGATCCTGATATCGGTCACGTCAGTCAGGTCTACGGAGACATTCTTTATCCCGAAAGAAGCGTCGAGCGAAGAGACCTCGAAGTTAAGCATCCTGTCGGTAAGTTCGAGGACACCTCTGGCAGCAATCAATCTGCTGCAGTAATATATCGCTTTTTGCATGAAAATGGTGATTTCAATAGTAGACTGCAATATATCTCCCCTCTGATGAATCTCTTACACGCATTCAAGCCAGAATTGTGCCATTTTCATATCGGCGCTCCTTCCTTGACTGCCGATTACGGACCCTCACCGGTATGATCAATGACCTAAAGGGAGCAGCAAACGGGGAGAGATCGTATATTGGTATTCTTTTTGCATATTTACGACTGACAGACAGTTTTTAAATTCATCGGCAATCGTAGTCGCTCTGGAAGTCGCGCTTGACTGGGGGTATGATGGAAATAACAGAAAGAATCCTGAAAGAGGTTTTCCACAGGCTTCTTAATACAGAACCGAAACAAGAGGTCCTTAATAAACTGCAGATCGTCATAGACGGGATGATGGAAAAATTCCAGGACACGTTTGAACTTGATTCGATTCAGCGCCAGAACACCTTCCGGGCGATAATATGTTCGATGTTCGTTCACGGATGGGGCATGGGTATGCACCCCTTCAACAGCAACGACAAAAACCTTGATGACAGGAGTATCGAGGTCAGGGTAAGCAAAGATATCCTTATGCCGCTTGAAAATATAAAAGCTCTTCGATACGTAAAAAAAGACGAAGACGGCCGTATAAAGAAGGTCCTTTTCGAACCTGACCAGAATGACAGGATCAAAAACCAGATCGACGGCCTTCTTGACAAGATATCCCGTGAGAAATGGGGAGAAAAGTAAATAGGAAGATCGCGCGATGATCGAATCAACTGCTGAGTGGATTAATCTTTTCGATCTCTATGAGCCGCCCGCCCTTCCTGAATGTGACCTTGTCCATTATCTCTTTGATCAGATAAATACCTCTGCCTGACCCCTTGTAAATATTTTCCTGGTCTCTCGGGTCATCTATATTTTCAGGTATGAATCCGTCACCCTGGTCTTCAACCTGTATGATGATCCGGCTGGAACTGATATATATCCGCACGTGTACTTTAAGTTCTTCATTTCCGTTATTCCCGTGTTCGATCGCGTTGCTCAGCGCTTCATCCATAACCATCGGCAGGTTGACTCTGCATTCTTCACTGGGAAAACCGAATTCGGTGGCGAGAAAGGAGACCAGGCGGTTTACACCAAGTATTCTTGAGAGTTTGCTTGGAACGAGAAAATCAAGCCTGACCTGGCCTTCTTTAATAAGGTCGTTATTCCGGGGAAAAAGCAACTCCCTTTCGCTCCGGCCGTTGAGTACCGCGTGGACATCGACCTTGCTGAATGGAGGCGTGATAATACCGTTTATCCCCATCGAAAGGTACATCAGATAGGTCTTCTCGTCACATGAGTCAGATACGATATAGATCGGCGAATCCAGGTCGGATAATCTCAACGAACGGGCCTTGGCGCAATCGAACCTCGCTTGCCGGAGAAACATTATTATATTCGGTGAATCCTCTGTTCGGGCCTGAAAACCCTTCATAAAACCGGGGAAAGTCTTGTAGACTTTCACGTCGATATCATCAGGCAGGCCCGCCCCGCTGAAGAACCTGGAGTAAACATCAGGAGCAAGGTTCAGAATATATAAAGATTTTTTATTCACGCCAGTAATCAGAATACTTTCTGCCCGTCGGCGAGAATCTCATTAAGGGCATTACGGAAATACTCATTCGATTCGACGATATCCGTCCCCACTTTTTCCTTGTACGCTTCCCAGGCTTTTTTAATCTCCGGCCCGAGAGCTGTCATCAGATTCCCCTCCGAGAGAGCGTGATCTCGCTTCTCCTGATTGTAGATCAGGATATCACTTACAAAGACCCTTGCCAACCTTTTAGTCCGGTCTCTTTTTTTCTGCTGTTCGGGTGTCTCCCTGAGCTCAGGTTCCTTTTCAGGCTCAGGCTCCGAGATGACAAACTCTTTTTCCATCTCCGAGACCTCGGGTTCGGCTATGACAGCTGAAGCCTTGCTTTCACCTGCCGCCCAACCACTTGCCTGTCTCTCCGATATTGCCGGTTCGGAGTCGAAGCTGCTTCTGCTCACTTCAAAGACCGGTTCGGGAGCAGCCTGGGTCAACCGCCAGACGAACTGGCATTTTGGACACCTGACCCTTATCCCCTTATTCGGGATCTTTTCATCTCCCAGCATATATTTTGTCTGACATCCGCCGCAGGTGACGATCATCTGTCCACTCCTTAAAGTTACTGGATGGGCCCGACGCGCAGACTCTATAATCCAAGTTGATCCGAGATACCCCTCATCGCTTCGATCGATATCTCGAGAAACTCGTGCAAATCAAGACCCAACTCGTTACATCTTGCAATAGCCTCGCGGTTTGCGCCCGCGGCAAACCTCTTTTCACTGAAACGCTTCCCGACAAATCCGGCATCGGTAGCAGCCAGGCTCTTTTCGGGATGCATCAGTGCTGATGCAACAATCAAGCCAGTAACTGGGTCAGAACAGTATATAGCCTTATCCATCAGAGATTTACACTCGACCTGGCCCGCGTGGGCCAGGATCGCCTGGCCGATCTCGGCAGGCACATCCATTTCCTTTAAAATATCCACGGTGAGATATCCATGTCTTTCCGGAGATTCGAATGTATCCTCATAATCAAGGTCGTGAAGCAATCCGGCAAGTCCCCATAGTTCAGGGTCCTGATCGAACCTCCCGGCAAGTTTTCGCATAATGGCTTCTACGGCAAGGACATGTTTAACGAGATTCTTTTTGGTCAGTTTCTTTTCGACGAGTCTCATGGCTTCACTTCTCGATATCAACAGGCTCTCC
Organism: Candidatus Krumholzibacteriota bacterium; assembly: GCA_016932415.1. NCBI lineage: Bacteria > Candidatus Krumholzibacteriota > Candidatus Krumholzibacteriota bacterium. The sequence continues at coordinate 97,346 of JAFGCX010000034.1, read as the reverse complement.
CTTCTATGGATCCTGAATCAACCTATGTCGGCGATTTCCATTTTTTTCTTATAATAACCGTGATAATAGCTTGAGACAACCTCGTTTTCTTTCTTTTCCAGATGAGGGTCCTCCTGCAGTATGGCGAGGCTTTCACTCCACGACCTTTCTACGAGTTCCTTATCGGAAAGGGGGTTGATAAGTCTGAAAGTTGGATATCCGGACTGTCTCAGACCCCATATCTCTCCCGGTCCTCTCATTTTAAGGTCCATTTCGGCGACTTTGAACCCGTCGTCATTCCCCGCAAAAAAAACGAGCCTTCTGCTGCTGCCGCTTCCCGCGTTATCGCCTGGTACGAGGTAACATTCACCTTCGTCCCCACCGCGGCCGACCCTGCCTCTGAGCTGATGAAGCTGGGCCAGTCCGAATCTTTCCGGATGGTTTACCAGTAAAGCTGTCGCATTGGGAATATCGACTCCCACTTCGATCACGGTAGTAGTGACCAGCCCGCTTATCTTTCCTTCACGGAACATCTCTATCGCTTTCGATTTTTCCTCAAAACTCATCCTTCCGTGCAGAAGACCGATCGAATAACCGGCGAATTCCCCTTTCTGCAACCTTTCGTATTCGTCTACGGCAGCTTTCAGATCACTTTTCTCGTTTTCTTCCACCAGTGGATAGAGTATGAACGCCTGTTTCCCGGAATCGAATATTTCCCTTATCCTCTGGAATACCTTCTCCCTCCCGCCATACTCTACTATCTCGGTCCTGACCCTTCTCCTGCCCAGCGGAAGTTCATCTATGATCGACAGGTCGAGGTCTCCGTATACAGTCTGGGCGAGGGATCTCGGTATCGGTGTGGCGGTCATCACGAGAAAATGCGGGATCGTATCTCCTTTTCCCAGTCTGGCTCTCTGTTTTACGCCGAACCGGTGCTGTTCGTCGATAACGGCGAGCCCCAGGTCCCTGAACGATATTCCATCCTGTATAAGCGTCTGCGTCCCTATGACGATATCTATCGAACCATCGGCGAGTCGTTCATTTATCGCCATTTTTTCAGAGGGTCTCATCGAGCCGATCAGAAGCTCCACATTGACCGAAAGGTCCTTGAGATATTCCCTTATCTTTTGAGCGTGCTGCTCGGCCAGGATCTCGGTCGGTACCATCATCGCCGCCTGATATCCACTGCTCACCGCCATCAGCATGGCAACGATTCCCACTATCGTCTTTCCGCTTCCCACATCTCCCTGAAGCAGCCTGCCAAGACCCCTCTTGCCGGTAATATCGTTCTCGATCTCTGAGAGGACTCTTTTCTGAGCTTCTGTCAGATGGAACGGAAGAGAATCGATGAAAGCATCTACCAGTCTAAATGGACGGACCAGAGTCGGTCTAGGCCTTCCTCCGGTGAAAAGCTTCCTCCGCTGGTGGATCAGGAGATGGAGGAAAAAGACCTCTTCAAACTTGAACCGACGGACCGTCCTTTCCAGAGATTTCCAGTCATCGGGATAGTGGATCTGCCTGATCCCCTCAGCTCTGCCCGGTAGGTGCATAGATTTCATCAGCCGTTCAGGCAGATTTTCCGCTATCATCCCTTCGCTCTTTTCAATCGCCGATCTGATTATCCTTCTGATCATCCTCTGGGATATTCCAGCTGTCAGGGGATATACCGGCACGATCCTTCCGGTGTGGATCAGATCATCTCCCAGTTCGCCGGCTATGATCTCGTATTCGGGAGCGACGATCTGCTTCTGCCCCCTGTATGACTGGGGTGTTCCGCTGGCTACTATCTGAAGCCCCTGTCTGAACTGTTTCTCGAGGTACGGTTGGTTAAAGAATACCAGGTTGATTATCCCCGTCTCGTCTCCGGCAGCGACAGTCAGGAGCGACCGCCTCGGACCGAGTCTCCTGTTCGAAACTGCGAGCACAGTACCGGTGAAACCGGTCCGTCTGCCTTCCTCCAGATTGTTGATCTTTTTCAACTCCGACCTGTCGTAATAATCCCGCGGGTAGTGCGACAGCAGGTCTTCTACCGTCTCGATCCCAAGTCTGGAAAGCAGGACCTGTCTGGCGGGTCCTACTCCCTTTACATACTGGCTGCTGCCTGAAAGAATATTTTTATCAAAGATCTCTTTTTCCATAAAACACTTGCCAAATCTGTTATTATCCTCTAGATTATATAATCTTTTGCTAATAAGAATATATAAGGAGAAATGCTATGAGTAAAGAATGTGCCATCTGCGGGAAGAAACCCATGACTGGCAATAATGTAAGCCATGCCCACAACCTGACCAAAAGGCGCTGGCTTCCGAACCTTCAGAAGATCAGGATAGAGATCGCCGGCAAGATGAAAAAGACTTACGTCTGTACCAACTGCATCAGGAGCGGAGCTGCTAAGAAAGTCCTTTGACATCATTCTGGCACCCTGTTCCTCTGGGATTTCTGACCGGAAATTGTTGTTTCCGGTCTTTTTTTGACCATCAAGCCGGTTCATCCGCCTGAACGTGATGATCACCTTTTCCCCTCGGCCGCGATCCCCCTGTATCTTCTGACCAGTTTTTCGTTTGTTCCCTCGCCTGTCAGCTCTTCCCAGGGAAGCGGCCGCTCTATCCCTCTTTCACGGTGTATACCCTCCGGATCGATCCTGTTTTCTGAAAGGGCTTTTTTCCATGAGATACGGCCTCTTGAATATCTGATAAGTGCTTCTCCCACATCAACTCCACCGATCGAAAGGACAGCCTGCCTCAGGGAAGAACGGATCGATTTCGATTGCGAGACGATCCCCGTCTCCCTGCAGATCCCGGAAATGGCCGCAAACCTTCTGCCAAGTTCCCGTTCGGAGGGAATCGGGTAGAATTGAAAAGGAGTCCATGGTTTTGGAACGACAAGATTGGTATGAAGAGTTATCCTGCTTCTTCCCGAAACATCCCTGATCCTGGTGAGAAATCTTCTTGTCTCATCGAACAGCGTTCCGTCTTCTCCGGGATACCCTGTCAACATGTAGAGGTTTATGTTAGTGATTCCGTTCGACGCAAGTTCTTTTACTGCGTTAATATAGACATCGTCACCTACCTTCTTGCCAAGCCTGAAACGCGCCTGTTCGCTCCCTGATTCCGGGGCGAGGCTTGCAGAGCGGACCCCGGTACTGGCTATCATCATCACTTTTTCCCTGTCAAGATCTTCCGCCTTTAATGAACTGAATCCAGCCTTCAGCCGGTATCGAAGGATCATTTCTATGATCTTGCCGAAATCGGGATGAGACGTGACCGCCGTGCTGACCAGACCGATCTTTTCGACTCTTCCGGCGGTCTTTTCGAGAAGAGCGCCTATCGACTCGACCGGCGTCGCCCTGTACGGGCTGTAAAGGACCCTGGCAAGACAGAACCCGCAGTTTCCAGTGCATCCCCTTCCCGTCTCTATAAGGAGTGTGTCGGGAAAAACAGCCCCGGAGGAGAGTATCGATGAATACGGAAATAAGCTGGCTGGAGATCCCCTCATTATTACCGGCACTTTTTCCGGTATCGATGGAATATAGATACCATCGATCGCCCCCATCTTGTCGATCCGGGATGATCGGCTTTCATTTCGAGGGTTCTCGAGAATGCCGGCCAGATCTTCAATGATCAACTCTCCCTCTCCCAGGGCCGCGGCATCGACTATATTGGAAAGAGGGAGGGGGTTGGCGCTTATCGCCGGACCACCGGCTATGATCAGCGGCCCTTCTTTCCTCTTCGTTCGAAGCGGTTCAATTCCCGAGCTGGAAAGCATTCTTATAAGTTCGAGGTAATCTTCTTCATACGAGATGGTGAAAAGCAGTGCTTCTGCCTGTGAAATATCTGCTCCGGTCTCATAAGTCCCGGGGACTGAATCGGAAAAAAACCGTTCGACATTCATCGTCCCCCTCGAAGCAAGGGCCCGGTAGATGAAATGCAGACCGAGATTCGACATCCCGATACTGTATCTTGCTGGATAACCGACATATATGGAAGGAGACCTCTTTGGGACTGATGGATATCTGTCGAGGAATGTTTCCCTTATATCAGGGTTTTTTGATTTGCGGCTGGATGAGGGCAAGTTCAAGGGGACCTCACAGCGATCTTTTACGATCGAGGCCGATCGCGCCATCGCCGACAAGATTCCTCGCGACGACATTCTCGGGATCGAACTTTAGAAGATTCCTCAGTAGCTCTTCCGCCTCTTTATCCGATCCTTTTTTCCTGATCGTCAGGGCCAGCGAGATGATAGCTTCACTGTATTCTGAATTGATTTTCAGGCTTTTCCTGTAATAGGTCTCAGCCTGCCCAAGATTTCCCTTATAGAATTGAATATCCCCCATGATCTTGTAAAGGTCGGCGAAATTATCTCCGTTGCTTTCGAGAAGTTCTTCGGCCTGCTGATATTCTTCCCGCCTGATCAGGATTGACGCCAGTTTCTCTCTGGCGCGCGTATAGTGACTGTTTATCGCCAGCGATCTCCTGAAAAATTCTTCAGCTTCTCCTGTCCTCTTCATCCGCATATAGACGTCGCCGATAAAATACAGTATATCCGCGCTTTCCCCGCCGGTCTTCAGTATTTCCTTAAGGACATACATCGCTTCTTCAAGATTATCCTCGCGCAGATGGACCAGAGCCAGGCTTATATCGGCATTGTCCGGCTTGTCATGATCACCGATCCCGCGCGACAGATATTCTATCGCTTTTTCCTTTTCCCCTGACTCGTACAGAAGAAGGCCGTAGTAGTATTCAGCCTTTGAATAATGCGGGGATATTCTCAGGGATTCCTCGAGGGAAGAACGCCCTTTCGCGATCTCTCCCAGATAAAAATATGTGGCGCCAAGATAGCACTGAAGGTCCGCGTACCCTGGTTTCTCCCTCACGGCCTGTTCGAAGTGAGGCAGTGCTTCCCGGAACATTTTCTCATCGAGGTACGCGATACCGAGATAAAACCTTGCTTCGGTATAACTCTCATTTATCTCAAGAGCGTTATGAAGTTCCTTCCGTGCTTCCGATCTTTGCTCGCCGCGCAAAAGAGAAAGTCCCAGCTTGAACCTGATATCGGCATAATCGGGATGTAGTGCCGAAGCATCCCTGAACGCGGATATCGCCAGCGTGAAATCACCGGTGTTGTACGCTTCGATCCCGTCTTTTACGCAGATCTCGAATTCCGAGTCGGCTTTTACATATTCCCTTATCCTTGCCAGTGGAGGAATATCCGTCTCCCTGCTGGCCATATGATCGCTAAGGAATTTACTTATCGGTGAAGGATTCTCAGCGACAAGTTCGAGCGCTTTTGCAAGGACCTCGTCGGCATCCTCTGTCTCGCCTTTTTCGTGCAGAATGATCCCGAGGTAACAGACAGCTTCAAAATAGCTGCTGTTAAGATCGATCGCTTTTTCAAGCATCGCGACAGCTTCTTCCAGGCTGCCCCTCTGGTGGTAGATCACGCCCATACGGTAGTATAGATCAGGATATGTCGGATTCTCCCTGACCGCGATCTCAAAATGCCTGAACGCTCCGTCAAGATCTCCCGAGTGAAAAAGCGCGGTTCCAAGATGGACGTGCGATTCAGCAGCGTAGAACATCCCGAGCGCGTAGACAGGATCACTCGGCCCGAGGTCTGTAATAGCCTTTTCAAGCGCTTCTACCGCCAGGCCGTACTTTCCCTGATTGAAATACTCAATACCAAGCTCATACTCGGGATTTTTTTCGAGTCCGAATATCCTTCCCCAAATCGACAAAATAGATCACCTGCTCATCAATCAAGCTGCTTGCGTAGAAAAGTCGGAATATCAAGGTTCTGGGAACTACCGCAACCGGAAGCTACCAGATCGTATTCTCTCTCTTCATGAATATCTACCGCATTATCAGGTTTTTTTGAACTGTTTTCAATATCAAAGACACTTCTGCCCGCGTTTTGCTCGACGAACGAAGGCATTATCTCTCTTTCGCGGGTCTCGAAACCGGTCGCGATCACGGTGACGCTGAGACTCTTGGATCCTTCCTTGTTGATAACGGCGCCGAAGATGACATTGGCCTCTTCCCCCGCTTCCTCGCTGATGATCGCCGTAGCCCTGGAGACTTCGTGCAGAGACATATTCTCGTCGCCCGTTATGTTGACAAGAACGCCTTTGGCACCCTTGATCGAGATATCGTCGAGAAGAGGGCTGCTCAGGGCGATCCTCGCCGCTTCGACGGCCCGGTTCTCGCCTTCGGCGGTCCCTGTCCCCATAAGGGCGTCTCCCATACCGCTCATGATCGAACGGACATCGGCAAAATCAAGATTTATCAGACCGGGAGTCATGATAAGATCCGATATACCTTTTGTCGCGTGATGAAGGACTTCATCAGCTTTCGAGAAAGCCTTTGCCAGTGGAGTGTTGTCCGGGACAAGAGAGAGAAGCCTGTCATTCTGGATGACTATCATCGTGTCGACTTCGTTTTTAAACGCTTCTATCCCCTCAAGCGCCTGCTTTTCCCTGCGTTTTCCCTCAAAGGAAAAAGGCCTGGTGACTATACCGACTGTAAGAGCGCCGAGTTCCCGGGCAATCCTCGCGACAAAGGGCGACGCGCCGGTCCCGGTCCCTCCGCCCATCCCGGCGGTGACAAAGACCATGTCAGCTCCGTCGATCATTTCCCTTATAAGGTCTTCATCCTCTTCTATCGCTTTTCTTCCTACTTCAGGATTTCCACCCGATCCAAGCCCCTTGGTCAATCTGCCACCGATCTGCATCTTCTTGTGCGCCTGGGAAAGCTCAAGGACCTGGGCATCGGTATTGACAGCGACAAACTCGACGCCCTGAAGACCTGCCGAGATCATTCTGTTAATGGCGTTTCCACCTGCTCCCCCGACACCTATCACCCGCAGATGAGCAAGCTCGTTGATCTCATCGAATTCAAACCTCATTATCCGCTCCCTTCTGGTTTTCGCGGCCCCGTTAAAAGAGACTCGCGATTTTCCTGATACTTTTAAACATCCAGTCAATACTGTTTTGCGCCTTTTTACCTGCCTCTTCGCGCCGTAACCGGTCGCTTTCGAACTGAAGCAGCCCTACTCCCGCGCTCCAGGATTCCTCACTCACGATCTCGAAAAGCCCGTCCAGTCCGGAAGGGACTCCCCTGCGAACCGGCATGTCAAATACCTGGGAAGCGACGCTTCTCATTCCCATGACCTTCGACCCTCCACCGGTTATGATTACTCCCGCCCCCATCATCGAATAATATCTGTTTGCTGATACGACAGCCTTGACCATGCTGAACAACTCCTCGCAGCGCGGTTCGATGATCGCCGCGGCGATCTGTTTCCTTATCTCCCTCCCACCGTTTTCCTGGTTTCCCGGCATGACGAATATCTCATCCTCTCCCGCCATCGATTCGAGCGCGAGACCGTGACGTATCTTGATATCCTCTGCGACCCTCTCCGAGACTCTCAACCCGATGGCGAGATCCCTCGTTATATTGTCTCCCCCGGCAGGTATCACTCCACTCGCCCGCACCGATCCTCCGTAATAAAAAGCAAAGTCCGTTATCCCTCCTCCGATATCTATCAGAAGAGATCCCGATTCTTTTTCTTCCTTTGAAAGGACTGCTTCGGCCGACGCTACCGGAAGAAATACCGCGTTTATCAGATCCAGCCCGCATTTCTCAAAGATTTTTACCAGATTCTCCATATGCGCCGTCTCTGCCGTGACAAGATGGACCTCGGCTCCCAGTTTCAATCCGGCCATCCCTATAGGATCCTTGATCCCTGTCTGGGAATCGACTGTAAAATCCTGGGGCAGGATATGAACTACTTCCATATCCGCGGGAAGTGTGATGTTCCCCGCTTTTTCAGTGACCCTGGCGACGTCCGCCGATGTGACTTCATTACTCATCCTGTTGATGGTGACGAGTCCGCCGCTGTTTATGCTGCCGATCCTTGGTCCCGAGATACCGGCGCATACACCTTCGATCTCCACACCTGCCATCCTGGAAGCCCGCTCTACCGATCGCTGCAACGATAAAGCCGCTTCTTCCAGATCGACGACGCTGCCTTTTCGTATACCCGCTGACGGTTCGCTCGCCGCCCCGATGACCTTCATCTTCCCTTCCTCACTGAACTCACCGACGAGTACTGCTATTTTCGTCGTCCCGATATCGACACTTACCAGGTATTCCGGATTCATATCAGATCCTGCACCTCCTCCTGCCTGTCAACGAATGACTACCTGCCGTTCAAATCTCAGATCTATCGATTTGGGAAAAGTCCCCGCTTCTCCCAAAGCATCATATACCGCCCTGAAATTCCTGATCCTTTCATGAAAACGCTTTTTACCTATCTGTATCTCCGTCCCCCCTCCCATCCATACGAGAACAACGTCATAGCTGTCGAGATGGATCTCGGAGAGCTCCTCGGCCGGCGAAAACCCGAAATCCTTCAGCAATCCAAGTATCTCGAGAGCGCTTGCTATCTTGATCTTTCCACTTTCCTCGAAGATCTCGCCCGGTTCTATCCCCGTGATGACCGGTAGATCGACATCCCATGATACCGAACCGGCTCTCTGTGGAATGACTGTTCCAAACGCGTCGACACCGGCCATCTCATCGATCGCTATGAGCGCTACCGGAGTCCGTTCGTGAAGGTAGCAATCAACGGTATGAAACAGTCTGCGTCTGAAACTCACCGTGCTGATCTCCTGAAAAGAGGTCATTGACTTTTTAAATTCATCGCCGCCGAAGGTAAAAATATTTTTCCCGAGATAACCATCAGCGGCGATCCTGAGGGAATCTATCGGAAGATACCTTCCACCATGCAGCCTGATCTCCCTGATCTCGAAGATCGAAGTGAAAAAGACGAGATAAGCGATGGAGCCGGCAGCAACGACCGAAATCCCCGCCACAACCATGGTCCTGATGCTGACACGCGAAGTCTTCTTTCTTTTCATCAACCGCGACTTTTTACCTTTGACCATCAATTCTCTTCCTTTTCTCTTAAAAATTCCTCGCCTAGTCTGAAAATATCCCCCGCGCCAAGAGTGAGGAGAAGATCTCCTTCCCCCATCGATTCGAATACCGCTTTCCTGAGGTCATCCCATTCAGGGTAATAGGTGATCTTTTTTACGCCGCCCTTAAGCGCGCTCCTGTAGACAAGTTCCCCTTCCACTCCCGGTATGGGATGTTCTCCCGCGGGATATACAGATGTGACAAAAACCTCGTCCGCCGCCTGAAACACACCTTCAAAACGATTATGAAGATCCCTTGTCCTTGTGAATCTATGAGGTTGAAAAACTACTACCACTCTCCTGTCAAAACTTCTGCGCGCTGTTTCTACTGCCGCTTTCACTTCAGTCGGATGGTGACCGTAATCATCGATCACGAGTACTCCGGCCGCCGTCCCTTTCGTTTCAAAACGCCTTCCTACACCCTTGAATCCGGAAAGAGCCTTTTTCATGTGCCTGAAATCTATATCGAGGACATGGGCGAGCGCGACGACCCCGAGGGCATTGAGAACATTGTGACTCCCAGGCAACTTTATGAATATCTCTCCCGTCTCGACATCTCCCGTAAAGACCCTGAATCTCGTTCCATCAGATTGATAATCCAGTATCTCACCCCTGATGTCGGCATCGCTTCCGAACCCGTACGTAATGATCGTCCTGTCGATCCGTGGAAGGATCCCCCTGATCTGGGGATCATCTATACAACAGATCACCGTGCCTATGAAAGGCACCTGCCTGGCAAAACTTACGAATGCATCGCATATTCTGTCGAGGCTTCCATAGAAATCGAGATGTTCAGCGTCAATATTGGTAATGAGAGCTATCGCCGGTGAGAGCCGGACAAAATTCCCGTCACTTTCATCGACTTCGGCGACAAGGAAATCCCCTGTTCCGAGTTTGGCGTTAGTATTAAGGCTTTTCAACTTTCCGCCCACCACTACAGTCGGATCGAGACCCGCTTCCTGAAGAACGACCGCGGCGAGGGACGTCGTCGTGGTCTTGCCATGGGCACCGGCAATAGCTATCCCCGTCCTGATCTTCATCAGTTCACCAAGCATATCGGAACGGGGTATCAGAGGTATCTGGTTCTCTTTCGCCGCTACGATCTCCGGATTGCCCGATGGCACTGCCGAAGACACTACTACGATGTCGGCATCCTTTATATTCTCGCCTGAGTGTCCTTCATAGATCGTCGCTCCGACCGATTCAAGATGATCGGTCACCTGGGACAGCTGGAGATCGGAGCCGCTGACGATGAAATCAAGATTAAGAAGGACTTCGGCGATCCCGCTCATACCGATTCCACCGATTCCCACAAAATGAATATGTCTCGCTGACCCGAGCATTATTTTTTTCTTCCCGGCCATCCTATTTACCTTCTTCCCGGTTTTCGCCTTCCGAATGGCGTCCCGGCAGCCCTATCATTTCAATAATATCGCCCGCGATAAATCCGGTCGAATCGATCCTGGATATCCCTCCAAGGACCTCTTTCATCTTTTCGATCCTGCCCCCGGTCTGAAGGATCCCGGATATCGCCACATCGAGGCTCTTCCCGTCAAGTTCAGAATCAGGGATCATGACCGCGCCGCCTTTCTCGACGACAGCGCTGGCGTTATATAATTGGTGATCGTCCACCGACCACGGGTATGGTACGAGGACGGCGGGAAGCCTCACTGCTATAAGTTCCGATACACTCAGCGCGCCCGATCTTGCCAGCGCTATATCGGCGGCCCCGTACGCGTCTGATATCCTTGATATATATTCAGAGACATGAACCCTGTTCCCCGCGGGCTCGAGTCTCTCTTTTACTTCATCAAAATCCCGTTTCCCCGTCTGAATGATCCCTTGGATACCCTCATTTGCCAGCAGGTATTCAACAGCCGCTTTGTTAAGAGTGCTGGCTCCCTGGCTACCCCCGAATACCAGCAGGACAGGCAGATCGCCGTTCAATCCGAAGACAGATGCCGGATCGCCAGCACTCTCGTTGATACTTTTTCGGATCGGGTTACCGGTGAATACTACTCCTCTTTTCTTTTTCAGATATGACGCGGCCTTCTCAAACCCGAGATATATCCTGTCCGCGCAAGGAGAAAGAAAACGATTGGCCATGCCGGGAACGGAATTCTGCTCCTGGAGCACTATCCTGCGCCTCTGGAGCCACGCCGCGAATACGACAGCGGCACTTGCGTATCCTCCTGAACCGAAGACCAGGTCCGGATCGAATCTTCTCAGCAGCAGAGAAGACTGGAATACTCCCATCCCGAGACTCGCCATATTTATTATCTTTCCCGTTATTCCCTTCCCCCTCACTCCTCGTGAACTGATAAACTCGATCCTGTATCCGTTTTCAGGTACAATTTTCGATTCGAGGCCTGATCTTGTCCCGATGAAGAGCGCTTCGAACCGGGGATCCAACTCGGCGAGCCTGTCGGCGACCGCAAGTGCTGGATAGACATGTCCGCCTGTTCCACCGCCGGCGAATACCACTCTCATCGCGTCTCCTCTTGGGCGACCTTTCTCGCGTAGATTCTTGACCGGGCCGCGGAAGCGATCCTCTTTGTCGCTCCCTGTTGATCCCTTCCGGAAGAGGAGATACTCAGCAGGATCCCCATCGCCGACAGGGAAGTGACAAGAGACGATCCTCCGTAGCTCACGAATGGAAGTGGCAACCCCGCCACGGGGATCAATCCGAGCGTCATGGAAATATTTATAAGCGCTGTCGAGAAGATCATCAGTCCGATCCCTATCGACAAAAGATATCCGAAATCATTATTCGCCCGCTTCGCGATCCTTACCGCTCTTCTGAAGATCACGAAAAACAGGATAAGGACCGTGGCTGTTCCGACTATCCCCAGTTCTTCGCCGATTATCGAATAGATGAAATCCGTATGGGCATCTGGCAGATAATTGAATTTCTGATGTCCATTACCGGGACCCGCCCCGAAAATGAACCCCGATCCGAGGGCGATCAGTGACTGGTTGATATGATATCCGGCTCCCTGAGCGTCCACTCCGCTGTTGAAGAGAACGGAGACTCTCTCGCGGACATGATCAAAACTGTACAGAACGGGCACTGCTACCGCTATCAGCCCGGCGCCAAAGGAGAGAAGATGGACAAGCCTGCATCCGCCGATAAAGATCAGAACGAACGAAAGCATGATGATGAGGATCGAGTTGCTGAGATTCGGCTGTAACCCCACAAGGAGAGCGATCAACAGAACGACTCCCATCAGCGGAAGAAAACCGTCTTTCAGCCTTTTGATCTTTTTCCGGCTTTCCGTTATCGTTGAAGCTATATATATGATGAGAGCGAATTTCGCGACCTCTACCGGTTGGAGCATGAAGGAGAAAAGAGGCAGCCACCGGTTGCAGCCCCTGACGTTCCTGCCAAAAACAAACAACGCCGCCAGAAGAATAATCCCGGTGACAAGTATCCAGACAGATGACTTCCGGTATATTCTCACCGGTATCCTGGTGAAGATGAAAAAACAGCAGAGTCCTATAGCGACCCTTATCATATGGTTCTGCATAAAGAAAAACGACGACTTGAATTTTTCCCTGCCGATAACGTTGCTGGCTGAAAAGACCATAATAAGGCCCAGAGAGACGAGAAGAAGCGTCACACAGAAAAGAGTCAGGTCATATTTCGATTTTTTAGTCACCCTCCTGGCCCCCAAGCTTAAGGACGCAATCCCTGAACACATCTCCACGTTCCTCAAAGTCCCTGAACATGTCGAAACTGGCGCAGGCGGGAGAAAGGACCACCATGTCCCCTTCAAGAGCCTTTTCAGATCCTTTTCTTACCGCATCCATCATTGATCCGGCCCGCTCAATCTCAATCATTCCCTTCAGCGCATCTTCTATCAGGGGAGCGGCCTTTCCTATCGTAATGATCGATCTGATCGATGGGAGGACCTCCCTGAAGATCGAATAATCGCTTCCCTTGTCGTAACCACCGGCTATCAAAACGACTTTACCTGAAAGCCCCGAAAGCGATTTTACAGCTGCTTCGACATTTGTTGCCTTTGAATCGTTGTAATACGCGACACCGCCGATCTCGGCGATCTTTTCCATCCTGTGCCTTAATCCCCTGAAATTCCGCAGGGCTTTTTCGCACGACTCCCTGGCGACGCCGAGACCCTGTAGTGCTGCTACCGCCGCCATGGCGTTCTCAAGGTTGTGCCTGCCTATGACTCCGATCTCTTTCTTCTCGATCACGATCTCTTCCATCTCTCCGTGGATCGAGCGGATCAGATGCGTCCCGTCGAGGAATACTCCTCCGCTGCATGCCTTGCTCGCTGAAAAAGGCGCTGTCCTGCCTCTAAAATCGCCGGCTATTGAAGAACAGCGCTGATCATCAGCGTTATAAAAAAACAGGTCTTCCGGACCGCTGTTTTCGATAATCCGGTTTTTTATTTCATAATAATCTTCAAGACTCTCATATCTATCGAGATGATCGGGGGTCAGATTAAGAATACCTGCCGAGACGGCATGAAATGCCCTGATAGTCTCCAGTTGAAAACTGCTTGCTTCGATAACATAAATACCGTCCGGACCGAGCTTGGTCGCCACAGAACTGAACGGAGTCCCCGTATTTCCGGCGACTATGACATCGCGGCCATCATCCTGGAGGATCTCTCCAATCATCGCTACGGTGGTGGACTTTCCGTTAGTGCCTGTCACGGCGATTACCGGCGCTCTGGCGTACCTTGAGGCAAGCTCGAGTTCTCCGATGAAAGGGATATTCATCCCGGAAGCTTCCCTGATGACTGGATGATCGAGGTTTATTCCCGGACTTATAACTATCTCGCCCACACCGTCGAGGATTTCCGGCCCGAGATCTCCGGTAAAGACCTCGATCTCTCCGAGGTCTCCGGGAATATTCGCCGACCTGTCATCATCGGCACCCCTGACCTCAAGACCTTCGCAGGCGAGCAGACGCAAAGCGGCCTGCCCGCTTCTTGCCAACCCTAGCACAAGTACCTTTTTTCTTGTTCCGCGATTCATTCGATCGATTTATCCTCTCTGGCGAACAGGCCTCTCGCCGAATCGTTTCCTTCCTATCAACGAAGCTTCAACGTACTCATACCAAGAAGCAGAAGAAGCGCTGATATTATCCAGAACCGGACGACTACCTGCCCTTCTGTCCACCCTTTCAGTTCAAAATGATGATGAAGGGGGGCCATCCTGAATATCCGTTTTCCCGTCAGGCGGAATGAAGCGACCTGGCATATGACGGAAACGGCTTCAGCGACAAATACGCCACCGAAAATGATCAGAAGAAGTTCGCTTTTCAGCAATACCGCGACAGTACCGAGGGCTCCACCCAACGCGAGCGACCCCGTGTCGCCCATGAATATCTGCGCCGGATGCGTGTTGAACCAGAGAAAGCCGAGCGCTGCTCCGACAACTGACATGCAATAGATCGTCAGTTCTCCCGCGCCTTCCTGGTAAGTTATATTGAGGTATTCTGAAAAGACCATATTACCGCTTAAATAGGCAAGAAGGGCGAATGCGAGAAAACAGAAAGCCGCCACTCCCGTCGCCAGCCCGTCGAGACCATCGGTCAGGTTCACCGCGTTGGAGGTACCCGTGATGACGATCATTACGAGTGGGATGTAGAAGAAACCCCAGTCAATATAAAGATCCTTGAAAAAAGGTACCGCCGTTCGGGTGATCCCTTCACTTACAAGTGGATTGAGAAGCAGATAGATCCCGAGAGCCGCTCCGAATAGTAGCTGGCCGAGGAGTTTGTACCTTCCGACCAGTCCCTTGTCGCGCTTTTTCACGACGCTGAGATAGTCATCGACGAATCCTATCAGTCCCGTCCAGATAGTGACTACCGTGACCAGTTGTATATATGGATTCGCAAGGTTCGCCCAGAGAAGGGTCGGGATTATGATCGCCGCTATCATCAGGACTCCGCCCATCGTCGGAGTCCCTTCTTTTTGAATATGCCTCTCCGGCACCTCGTCCCTTATCCTCTGTCCGATCTGGAATTTTTCCAGCCAACGGATCATTTTCGGACCGATTATGAAACAGATCAGCAAAGCGGTGACTGTGGCATAAGCGGCTCTGAACGTGATGTATCGGAAAACGTTGAACGCGAAAAAATATTCTTTCAAGGGATAGAGAAGATGGTACAACATCAGCCAACACTCCTTTTTTCAGTCTCTTTCCTTCTTTCCATCTCCTCGATTACCTTCTCCATATGCATTCCCCTTGATCCCTTGACAAGGACGCAGTCGCCTTCGTTGAGAAATGAATCGAGATATGTCGCCAGTTTCCCGGTATCTATGAAGTGGCTGATATTTTCAGGGGCTTTCCTCTGGATGGCCGCCGCTCTGCTCAATTCGACGGTAAAATTACCGAGAGTGAGCAATCCGTCCACTCCTGCCTTTCCGCACAACTCACCCATCTCTATATGAAGGTCCCGGCTCGATTCTCCCAGTTCAAGCATATCCCCGAGTACGAACCATCTTTTTCCACTGACCGGCATCTCCATGAAAGCCTCTATCGCTATTCTCAGTGATGTCGGATTTGAATTATAGGAGTCGTCGACAAAAATGATCCCGCCTATATCGAAGACAGTCCCTCTTCCGGCGACCCCCTCCTGATGGGAAATGGCCCCGGCGACACTTGAAGGAGAGACCCCGAATACCGAGGCCGCCGCAACGACCGCGGCAGCATTGACGAGATGATGCTTCCCGTACATGTATGTCTCCATCGCCGAGCCGGCGATTGTGAACCGGTATCCCGGCGTTTCCTTCTTTTCAATATCTTCCACGCGATAGTCAGCTCCCTCGTTAAAGCCGAAAGTCAGTACTGCCGCGTCTGTCTTTTTCCGGAGAAACTCCAGGAATTCATCATCGGCTGGCAATACAGCTGTCCCGTCGCTGTCAAGAGCCTGGATCAGTTCGGCTTTCGCCGAGGCGACACCCTTGAGCGAACCGAAATGCTCAAGATGTCCATATCCTATATTGGTTATGATGCCGACCCGTGGCCGGACGATCGAAGTAAGATGCTTTATGTCACCTTTTCTGCTCGCTCCCATTTCGACGACCAGCAGCCGGGCATCTTCAGGCATTGCCAGAATCGTAAGAGGAACTCCGATATGGTTGTTAAGATTCCCCTCGGTCGCGTGAACTGCATACCCGGCGGAGAGGGCTGAAGCGGCAAGTTCCTTCATTCCGGTCTTTCCGGCACTACCTGTGATACCGAGTACACCAGGCTCGGTTTTTTCACACCATTTACGCGCCAGCGTCGCCAAAGCGGCAATAGTATCGGGAAAATCAAGGACCGGAATACCGGGATTCTCATTCCTTATCCTCTCTTCCCTTCCGCTTTCGACCAGCAACGCGCGAGCTCCCTTCGATACCGCCTCGCTGACGTAGAGATGTCCATCGGTCTTCTCGCCGGTTATCGCGACAAAGAGCTTGCCATCGCATTCCTTTCTTGAATCGATCGCGACGCCCTCGACGATGATCCGGGAAAAGAGTCCATCCTGAGGACCCGTTTTGCCCAGCGAACTGCTTATCCATTCGAGATCAGTTTTGATATCCATCCTCCATCTCACTCAACGCTTTTTCCGCTTCTCCAGAATCGCTGAAATCTATTTTTCCCGTACCGAGGACCTGGTAATCTTCATGGCCCTTACCCGCTATCACGACAAGATCGCCCGCCGACGAACCTCCGATCGCTTTCTTAATAGCAATCGCGCGGTCTATCTCTACCTCTATAGCGGCAGATCGATCCTTGATCCCCTCAAGGATATCGTTTATTATCTTCTCCGGGTCTTCCGACCTTGGATTATCACTCGTTATAAAGACCCTGTCGCTCAACCTGGCGGCGACGGCGCCCATCATCGGGCGTTTCCCCCTGTCGCGATCCCCTCCGCAGCCGAAGACTGTTATGACTTTTTCATTACCGAGTTCTCTGCAGAATCCCAGGAGATTTTCAAGAGCATCGGGTGTATGGGCATAATCGATCACCACGGTCGGCAGGCCCTCACGCCTGATGACCTGGAACCGGCCAGGCACTTTTAATATCTTTTCAAGCCCTTCTTTTATCTGTTCCACGGATATCCCCGCTTCCAGCGCGGCGGCAGCAGCTCCGAGAGCGTTATACGCGGAAAACCTGCCATGGAGGTTAAGCTTGATGCCGATACGCTCCCTGTCCGTGACGAGTGAGAACCTTGTACCGCTGATATCGGCGAGCAAGGATTCGGCGCGAACTCCCGCTCCTCTGGAAAAACCGAAAGAGATCTTTCTGCCCTGGAATCTTTCACCGATTTCGTTTACATACCTGTCATCGGTATTATAGACGAGCAATCCTGGAGGTTTCTTCCTCCCCGGCGAAACAAGACTTTCAGCCAGTGTCTCCTTGGCTGCCATGTATTTTTCCAGGGTACCGTGAAAATCAAGATGATCCCGCGTGATATTGGTAAAAATCCCCGCGTCGAACTCGATCTCGCTTATCCTGCCCTGGACAGCGGCGTGCGAGCTGACCTCCATGACGGCTGAACTGCATCCCCCGGCTACGAAACCGGCAAGTATGGAAAAAAGCTCGAGCGAATCGGGAGTAGTATTTGCGGTAGGCAGAATATCATTGGAGGACCCGAATCCTATCGTTCCGATGATCCCTGAAGCTCCCATACCTGTCTCAAGTATCGATCTCAGAAAAAATGCTGTCGATGTCTTGCCGTTTGTCCCGGTGATCCCGGCAAGGAATATCCCCGAAGCGGGATCCCCGTAGAATCGCCTGGCCATATGGGCTCCCGCCTTCGCCGAGTCACTGACTACGATCACAGGTACGGGATGCTCGACCGGGCGCTCTGACACTATCGCCGAGGCGCCGGATTCGACAGCCGCGCGCGTAAAATCATGCCCGTCTACCGTGTATCCCTTAATCGCGACAAAGAGCGACCCTTCCTCGACCTTTCTTGAGTCAGAAGAAATAGCTGTTATATCCACGTCAGCGAAATGACGTTTTTCCCTGATCTCCAGATCTTTTGCAAGTTCCGACAGCTTCAATCGATTTCTCCCGCTTTTATTTTATTCTTAATATTCATAGCCAGCCCTTTCAGACCGGTATTGACAGGTCTGCAATCAAGTTTTATGACGCTTCCTGCGTTGATCGACTTTCCCGCGCCCGGCGATTGTGACCTGACCGTGCCAGTTCCCCTGATTATGCTTTTCAGACCGCATTCGAGAAGCATCCTCCTGGCTTTCCTGATGGAAAGACCTGTCAGATCAGGTACGTTTACTTTGGCCAGTTCATCTCTATTGACCGGGTAAAATGAAAGGATGACCTGTTCATCATCGGATAACAGAGTTCCGGGACCCGGTATCTGGGAAAAAACTTCTCCCGCGTCATGGGAATAGACGATTCCGACTTTACTTTTCGAAGCGAGCTCTTCCGCCTCAGAAACATTCAATCTGAGAAAATTCGGTGCTTTGTTCCTTTTTCCTTTTTTGTACCCGATCGCGAAATCACTGTATTTTCCATCGACAAAAAGATCAGTGGAGAGATTTACTCCCTCTATGATCTTTTTGAAGATCACCGCCGATGATGAACCGCCATAGTGATAGAGGTACTCCGGTTCATCGAGCATCACGAGACATACCATGCGCGGGTCTTCCGCGGGAGCAAATCCAATGAATGAAGCGACATACTTCCCGTCGACATATCCGTACTGGTCTGATTTCTGTGCGGTTCCTGTCTTTCCCGCGATATCGATCCCGTCTACGGCTGCTTTTGACCCCGTCCCCTCCCTGATCACATCCTTGCAGAAATCGACAAGGGTCTCGACAGTTCCCGGTGAGAGCACCCTGCGGACCTCTATGACGGGAATTTGTTCTACCTCATCGTCAAGAACGTCTCTCTTCATCAACGCGACTCTCGGAACAAGAAGCGTCCCCCCGTTGGCCAGCGCGCAGTATGCCATTGCCATCTGGATCGGAGTCACGCCGATCTCCTGACCTATCGCGATACTTGCCAGCGAACGTCCCGACCATAACGAAGGGTCCTGCAGTCTGCCCTTTGATTCAGCGGGAAGATCTATGCTTGTCCTGCTTCCGAATCCGATCCTCAGCAGAAAACTGTAGAATTTCTGGATCTCGGCGTCCTTGACAGCTTTTATCGTGCATATGTTGCTTGAATGAACGAACGATTCCTTGTAGGTCATCCAGTCTCCGGGATGATCGTCCTTGAATTTTCCGAATTCAAAATCCGCCGTTCCCTTTTCTCCGTAAAAAACATCGTACGGTTCTACCATCTTCGATTCGAGGAGAAAGGCTCCGGTGATCAGTTTGAATGTCGATCCAGGTTCATAGATACAGCTCGTCGAAAACAGTTTGCCCACATTGTATTCATCTGATCCGGTCTTATCGCGTTCCCCCTTTTTTTCAGAGATCGCGATTATATCACCGTTGGAAGGATCGACTATCAGGGCTACTCCCCCGGCAGCCCCGTATTTATCCACGCCCTGCTGAAGTTCGAAATCGACGATAGACTGGATCCTCGAATCGATAGTAAGGTAGATGTCCTTTCCATCGATCGGCGCCATCCCCGGAGCATTGACCGGTTTGAAAGTATGGTCCCTGGCATCCCGGTTTATGAGCAGCCATCCGTCGACTCCGCCGAGATCATCCTGGAAAGCGCTTTCGATCCCTCCCATGCCCTTGCCATTCCTGTCTATTGTACCGATGAATCCAGGAGCGATAGAACTTAGAGGATTAAGCCTCTCCGGAAATGAATCGATCTTTATCCCTGAAAGTGAAGAAAGCCTCGCTTCGGCTTCCCCGGTCAGGTTCACTCCCTTGGCAAGAGGAATATACCTCTCTTTCTGTTTCAGGATACGTCTGATCGATTTTCTGTCCCTGCCAAGAACGTCCGCGAGATACTTCACAGCTTCTTCTGATTCGGGAAAATCCGCCGGAGTGATCCCTATATCGTACGATTTGTACGAAACAGCGAGAGGATAACCCCTTCTGTCAAAAATAGTACCCCTGCGAGCCTGCCACTTTACTTTCAGGTGCCACTGGTTGAGAGCTATCTCCTTGTATGACTTGTGACGAATTATCTGAACCTGGATTATCCGGTAAAAGAGGACACAGACGATCACGGCCGCCAGGACCGACACGAGGCGCAACCGCCATTCTGGAAATTTCTTTGCCATCAACGCTCCGGCTTGAACAACGGACTTGAAAGACCGATTCCCGCCGCCTGCGCCTGCGCCCAGAAGGGGGCTTCATTGCTGAACTTTCTATGATCCTCATACAATGCCACGCGGTTTATCTCGCTCGAGTAACCGGCCCTGAAACCAAGATCCTGAACGATAGGTATGATTCTTTCGTGGGAAGTCAGCCTGTCCTGTTCAGCGGTAAGATAGATTTTTTCCTCTCGCAGCATCTCCACTCTTTCTTCACCCTCGCTAATCTTTTCCGACAGGGAATAAAAATGCACGTGAAGCGATATGTAAAGCATGACGAGGCTTGAGAAGAAGCCGAGGATCAGGAGGAAATTCATCGGACTCAATTTGCCTTCAAAAGTCCTTCTCAGCACGATGGAAACATGGTCGACATAATTTTTCTTACTTTTCATCGTTACAACCTCTCTGCAGCCCTGAGTCTGGCGCTCCTTGCCCTGCTGTTAGCGGCGATCTCATCATCGCCGGGAATCATCGGGCGCCGGGTGAGCACTTTCAACTCGGGTTTTTTCCCACAATTACAGACCGGAAAATCAGAAGGGCATATACACCCTTTCTCTTCACTTCTAAAAAAATTTTTTACGATTCGGTCTTCAAGTGAGTGGTAACTCATGACCACGATCCGCCCGCCAGGCATCAGCATTTCGACGGCTTTGGGAAGGACCGCTTCAAGATTCTCCAGTTCTTTGTTGGCCCATATCCTGAAAGCCTGGAAAACCCTCGAAAGAGAATTGATAAGATGTCCGGAAGGCACGGCCATCTCAACGATCGACCGGAGCTGGCCTGTGGTTTTGATCTCTTTTTCCCCCCTGATCCTGACGATCGTCCTGGCTATGCCTCTTCCTTTTCTTTCCTCTCCATAATCCCTGATTATTCTATGTAACTCGCCCTCGGATGCCGTGGCGAGAAGCTTTATGACAGAACCTCCCCCGCTTCCCATGCACATGTCGAGAGGACGGTCGTCGAGATAGCTGAACCCCCTCTTTCTGTCAGATATCTGAAATGAGGAAAGCCCGAGATCAAATAGGAATCCTTCGTATTTTCCACCCGCCAGAAGCAGGTCGATATCGGCGAAATTGCCATGGATATAATTCATTCTTCTTCCAAACTTCATCAGACGTCTTTTCGCTTCCTCGATCGCGTCCAGATCCCTGTCTATTCCTGTTATCTCCATCCGGCTGCCGGCAGTATCGAGTATTCTGAGCGAATGTCCACCAAGACCCAGCGTACAATCAACGTATCTTCCATCCGGATCCGTGATCAGAAGACTTACAACCTGTTCGAGCATGACCGGAATATGATGCACTTGCGCGGTTCTCCAATTCAGCAACTGGCGACGAGCTCGCGCGCGCCGGAAGGAGAGAGTCTTCTGCTCCCTGCCTTCAGGCAACGAAAAGCTGTTCTCCAGTCGGAAAAAACAGGTATGGTGTCCCCTTTTCGGACGAAGGCCAGGATATCAAGGATATAATCGCTCAAACCGCTTATCAGGACGTCCGGGTGAACGGAAAACCATTCTTCGAAAAGTTCGAATACGTGATAGTTGACATGCTCGACGCCCTGAAAATCGAGAATATACCCTTCCTGCCTGGAGGATGTCGTTTCTTCGATGAAATCTAGGAGCATCCGTGCCTCCTCGCTTCTCACCTCTCCGGACAACCTCAGTATCGAGACTCCCTCGCATTCGGTACGGTATACTCTCATTGCCCTCTCCCGCACTAGTATTCCCAATCGCCCTCAAGAAACGCCTCGTCTCCATCTTTGCTCATCTTGGCATGATCCTCTGGAGTCCAGATCTCCAGATAGTTGAGGACTCCGACAACGACGACTTTCCCCGGATTCCCTATCGCTTCAAGAAAATTCGCAGGTATAGCTATCCGTCCGGATTTGTCGAGGTTGACCGTCCGTGATTTCCGGCTGTAAAAACGGATATACTGCCTTTTTTCCGGACCCGATGGGAGTTCATGCAGTTTTTTGACTACGACTTCGTCCCACTCTTTCAGAGGATAAAGATTCAGGCATCTGTCTTTTCCCATGCTGATGACATATTCACCACCGGAAGCTTCGGGGATCTGGTGCCTGAAACGGGCCGGGATCATAAGTCGCCCTTTCGAATCAAGGGTACAATCGAAATTTCCCAGAAAATTCTGCATCATCAAACTTCCAAACCAGTGACTATTGATTCATTAATTGATCTGTCAATAACTCTGAGTTGATACAATATCAACCTGTTTTTCTACCATTGCGCCCCACTTTATCCCATTTTTTCCCACCATGTCAAGGGAAAATACCGATTGTGTCTGTTTTTTGTTGATTTTTATTGTGTTGTTATATAATAAGATACGTAATAATTGAATTATTTTTCAATAAAACCGCGAAAAAAACACTGATTTCCCACTTTCTCCCAGTAAAAAGAGAAAAAATGATCTTCCTTTCAAGCGATCAGGGATGCCGGCCGGGAATCGACGCGGCGTTCCATGTGGGGGAGAGAGAATCCGGGAATTGCTTTGACGTGGGCGGTGATCTACCGCGAAGGCCCGGTCCTGGACCTTACTGTTTTTTTACTGCCGATACTACAAGAGTGCTTGCGAGATCCTTAAGGAACGGCAACCTCTCGAGAACCGCCTCAAGAGCGGCGCAGGGAGCAAAAAACAGATCAGGGACAGATTTCCAGACGAATATTATTTTCTTTACCTCGGTGATCTCAAAGCCTTCCTCCTCGAGGAGGGCTCTTATCTCTGAATATCGCGACGGCCGGTGATAGCTGTATGGATGATAATCGCTTCTCTCGATATCAGAGACCGGGTAGCACATCGGGGGGAAGATTTTTTTCATAAGGGGCAGACGCACTATCAATCGTTTCCCCGCTTCGACGAGGGAATAGTAATTCGGAGTCGAGAGAACGAACCTTCCGCCTCTCCTGAGGACTCTGGCCACTTCCCGGACAGCATCGGGCCGATCGGGATGGAATACATGTTCAAAAGTCTCGACAGCAGTGACCGCGTCAAAAGAACAGCCGTCAAACGGCAGCGCGCTCATATCGGCTCCAAGGAGATTATTCGAATAACCGTTCGCGTCGGCTATCCTCCTGGCGGCGAAGAAATCGTTCTGGACTATATCTATACCCCAGGTCGCGAAACCTCTCGATCTCAGCAGAAAGAGGTTATATCCCCAGCCGCAGCCTATATCGAGAGCCCTTCCCCGCGAAACTTCCGGAAGTAATCCCGTTACCGTCACGAATCGCCTTCTGCTCAGATACCTTCTGGCTTTCGAACCAAGAAACCAGTTACTGAGAAGGCTCGGGACCTTTTCCGCGGGGATATCGCCAGGGATCACCGGTTCCGGAAGCTTCAGCATCTTTCCTCCATCTGGAATTCAGGTCCTGCCGCGACAGTATCGGGCAGATCAGATCTTCCGCGCATCAAGACTCTTTTCTTCCGGCACACCGGGCAGTTCCGACCCGCCGTCACCCGAGGGTCTGTCAAGTCGATACAGGACATAAGTCACTTCCCCCGGTTGCCTTATCCCAAGGTTGGCGACCGTGCCGCTCATCACTGGAGTAAAAAGTACGCCGCGGATGACACGACCGCTGAACCTCACCGGCACTCTGCTGCGGTCGAGAAAGTAATCCGCTCCAAGGGGAAGATAGTCTCCCCTTTCTATAAGCGTCTCGTAGTCTACCTTTGAACGCATTTTATTTATCTCCGGAGTGACCAGACCTCCGAGATCCAGGATCTTTCTTCCTGAAAAATATCCTACTGCCCCTATATCGGGAGCTGCTATCACATCTCCGGGATCGGAGTTTTCAGAAAGGTATATGCCGATCTTCACGAGGACATCCTCGAGCCCCCGCGAAAAATCCCTGGTCGGTCCCACTACGAAGAGATTGAGAAAAAGTATGTTCTGCGCGATGACGGCCGCGGCGAAGACGGTCAGTAACAGATTCGTCCTTCTTCTGATATGCCGGCCGGAGAAGATCACGATCGACCCTGTCGCGAAAATGATTATGAAGGGAGAGACCGGGATGAGATACCTCGATATTATCTGAAAATCTATCAGTACATAAGCGGCAGGCAGGGCGAATATCCATATCAGCGCGAGAAACAGACCGGGGCGCCTCGTCTCATCCTCGACGCGGAGAAGATCCCTGTTGAAAAATATACCGGCGGTCAGAAAAAGAAGAAGGACGATTATCGCGATCCCGACGCTCATTGAAAGGATTTTTACCGGGACGAGCATCCTGGTCAGCAGAACAGGAGAAAAATCGAACGTTCCCTGCTTGGCACCGGCAGTCAGAGGGAACCACGTGCCTGTATGATCCCTTATCACAAGGAACCAGATGACGATCGCGGGAATAAATATCAGCAGCCACCCATATCGACGAGCCCCTCCGGCGCCGCCGCGAAAGAGGCTGAATGAGATCAGGGAAAGGGGCAGTAGCAAAAGTGTTTCAGGTCTGGCAAGATAGGCAAGGAAGAGAAGGGCTCCAAACAGCATCGACCTCCTCAACGAACGTGTAGCTCCCAGAGCTGCCATTACTGCGGCTATCACGATGAAAACTGCCATCGATGATTCCATTCCGACCATACTCCATCGTATCACCCATGCTTCCGAAGCGAAGATCGCCGAGGCTATCGCGGAAGGATAACTCCCCATCCCGATCGCGATCATAAACCTGTAGACCATATATATCGAAGCTACGCCGAAAAAAAGCGAAAGTATCCTGCTCCACAGAGCCATCTCGCCACCGAGCCGGTACACCGTGGCGAGAAGGAGGACCCAGAGTGGACTGGTAGCGCCATAGGTCGGCTCCCCCCTGTTGAATGAGAGTTCACCCGCTTCGACCAGATTACGCGCGTACTGCATATGTATATACGTATCGTCGGTGATCGAACCCCTGAGTGGCAGGGCAAGTATTATCATCAACGCGACAGATGCCGTGACGACCAGATAATCGCTTCTCTTCATCGCTCTTTCCATTCGATCATTCTCCATCGATGGTCATATCACGCTACTCCTGAAAGACGCGCCCCGCAGGCCTTCTGATATCCGTTCACGCCTCTCCGAGACTATGGTCGTTTCCCGCGATACTCCTTAACAACAGTTCGAGCTTTCCAGCGAGAACACGGCGTGAATATTCCCTGACCACGCCGAGGGAATATGAACTGCCCAGCCTGCCCTCTTTATGCAGGATAAAGAACTTATCGATAACTGCCGCGACAGCCTCCCTGTCACCTGCCGGAACAACCTCTCCCCGATTCAGATCCCTGACTATCGAAGCTGCCTCTCCATCGGGAGCGATGGCGAGAATGGGACGCCTAGCTCCTATATATTCAAAAAGTTTTCCGGGAACCAGACCTGTATATCTCGGATCGTCATGTTTTATCAGCAGAAGCAGATCACTTGCCCTCTCGATATTTACGCATTCGCTGTGAGCGATATTATCACGGAACCTGACGTTGCCACCGAGGCCGAGCCTTCCGACCCATTCCTCATTGGCCGACTCCCTTGGTCCGATAAAGGTCACTTCTACAGATTCTCCGGCACCGGGTCTTCGGTCGAGAAAAAGCCTCAATCCTTCGAGAAAAGGCCGCGAACTTCTTCCAAGGGTAAGCATCCCGGCGTGCACGATCTTCAACTTTCCGTCGCCGTCCGGGATCGCCAAACCTTCGGGAAAATCCTCTTCCTCATAACCGTTCGGGATCTTCTCGACCCGGCATGAAGGAAAAAGAGAGAGAAGCTTCTCTTTCTGCCATGTAGTCGTCACGAGAACGAGCTTCGCGGCTGAAACCCGCTTTTCCAGATTTTTATGGATCGCCGCGTGGATAGGCGTCGCGGGATCTCTGAGATAGAGAGAGATCCATGGATCACGAAAATCCGCTACCCATGGAAGATGAAACCTTCTCGAGGTCCTTCCCGCTGCGAGATGGGTGCTGTCCGGCGGGCTTGTCGAATATATCATATCGAATCTTTCAGACCGGCATAGCTTCGCGGCCGCGCCGGCCGCAAAAGGGACCCATCCGACATAGGTGTCGGGAATCAGCACGAACTCACCGGCTTTTCTCATCAGGCCGAAGCGTGATGAAGATCTCGATGAGCCACTCTGCTTTCCTTTTCCAAGGTTTGCGAGGATCCTCTGACCGGAGAAAGACTTCGTCCTTATAACACGGACTTCCGGCGGTACTTTGCTTTCCAGTCCGGGATCATTTATCCAGAATTCCCCGGGTCTCGGGGTGATCACCGTCACGTCCCATCCTGATCCGGAAAGATACCGTACAAATGATAATGGACGGTACACTCCTCCTCCCGCCGATGGCGGGAAAAAATTTATCATCATCAATATCTTTTTTCGATTCAATCAGGCCTCCGGATCGATCAACCATACCATGAATCTCTGGCCTGCTCTCTGAGGTATCATTCCCTTTAAGACGGCTATCTCGGCCGATTCGAATATTCTCAGCTTCACCAGCAGGATCCTAAGGATAAGAGGGGAAAATACCATGGCTGATATGACAGCGTATATTCCAAGGTATCGAGTCACCATTATCAGCGGGATGGCCAGAAGCAGAATAAAGATGATCGCCTTGACCGTATTTTTTCCCAGTCCTCCGTAGAACCCCTCTTTCTTCGAAAGCGCGACCGCCGCGGCCATTTGCACGATTGATGCCAGAACCTGCGCGATAGCCATCCCCGTCACGCCCCAGATCGTAACGAATATGAAGAACGAACCGAAATATACCGCCATCCACAGGAAATCGCAGAGAGCCGCCCACTTGATATGATTGAGCCCCCTCATCGTCGTCAGGACAGGGGCTATGAATGCGGCAATAGGCACGCCGGCGAGCAGCACGAGCATGACCGGGTACGCTGCTTCGTATTTTTTCCCGCTCAGAAGAAGGATGACATCATTACCGGCCAAGGCGGCAAGGACGGAAAAAAAGAAAGCGGCTATCACCGTAGTCTTCGTGAACAATGTGATCTTCTCCGGGAGCTGTTCCCATCTTCCCTCTTCGTAGATCCTGGTGACTTCGGGCTGAAGCGCGATAACGGGAAATCCGAGAAATCTTTTTATCAGGCTGTTAATCCTCGACGCGACGTGAAATATCGAAATCGCCGACAACGGCAGGACGGATGACATCACAAACCTGTCGAAATCAGTAAAGGCCAACGCCACAAAACTGAGTACGAGCGAATAACCCATATAAGATAAAAAAACCGGCTGGACGACTCGCGCGGCATCCCCTGTCCCGGTGGAAGCATTCATCCTGCCGATCATATTTAACAGGACCGGCGCTCCTGCCACGTAGACAATTCCATTCAGCAACGATATCATCCTGAAAAGCGCGGTGAGGGAAAGGGAATCCTGGAAAAACACGATCAGAGCGGTAAGCACGGCGAGATAAGATATCTCGAAGTACATCTGCGTGCGCATCTCCCGCAATCCGTTGAATCCTCCGTACAGTATCAATTTCAATGCCACGGTAATGGAGGAGATCACCATCCAGTAGAGTATCTCGTCGGTCGAGAAAACGCTCTGCGCGTCCGGCAGGAGAGCCTTCAATCGTCCTATGGATAAATAGATCGAGGAACCAAGGACAAGAACGACGATCGATGATACTACGAAAAGTCTCAGCGCTTTGCCGTTCTCTCCCCGGTTCTGGTACGAGGGAAAGAATCTGATTATCACCTGGGGAAGACCGATAAGGATGATTGTGGCGAGAAAAAGGGAAAAGCCTTTAAGAACGACGAATGCGCCGAAAAGATCTCCCTCAAGCGTCCTGCTGAGAATGCTGAGTTGAACGAGGGTGAACAACATCCCACCGGCTCCGGACACGGCCAGGGAGATGGAATTCCCAGCGATCTTCGATCTCCCTTTCCTCATTTCCTCGTGAGCCATTTCCACCATTTCTTTCGAATTCTCAGTTCGGGATAAATGTGTTCGATCCCTCCCATCGATCTTTTAAAGAACAGCATCCCGCTGTCCCCGCAGCTGCTTCCGAGATTGAAGACCTTTACTTCCCTTTTATAAGCCTCTTCTACTGCCCTGTACACGAGGTAGCAGGCGATCCCGGCCGAATGGGACTCGTCCGAGATCCCGGCCTGCCATGCCTGCGCCATCGATTTATAATAAATATCGATATGTCCTCCAAGCATCCGTCCTTCGACGAACGCTCCCCAGAAAAGGATCCCTTCATCCCTTCTTTTAAAAAGCTCCCTGAAAAACTCCCTGGGATAGGGGTGGACGCCTCCCCACCCCGTCGACCCCGAAAAATATATGTCATAGAAAATCGACAGGTCTTCGTCTTTTTCAATCAGCCTGATCTCTACTCCATCCTTCTCGCATCCGTTGCATATCTGCCTTTTTTTCCTGCTGAGCCTCTTCGACCTGTACTCGGTGAAATCACCATCGAGCATTATCAGGCTGCATTCGTTCCTGTCCACCACGGCCTTTCCGATCATACTCCCGTCGCCGCCGTCGATCTCGAAAAGAGATGCCACAGCCTCCGCGCAGCGTGACGATCCGGCTATCTGTGAAAACCTGTCGACGAGAGCCAGCCTGACGCTCTCCCGCTCGCAAAGAGGCGTTCCGTAGGTGCCGAACGGCATCGACCATATCGAGAATACCGCTCCCCTGTCTATCCTTATAAAAGGCATGACGCCGCGTAGCGACTTCCCGTCACGTGCCGTTATCCATCCTCCCCTGAAACGCGGAAAAGCGCGGACCAGGATATTCATCCAGGAAGGGGAATGAAAATAGGTCGCACCCCGGCATGATCCGATGAATTCGCTTATCTCTTCCTTGTCGATATCATATTCGATCTCAATATTCACCACGGCCTCGTTCTGTCATCTGACCGTCAGTCCCCGCGGTCGAATCCGGGAATGATACTCGACATCAATCCAAGCACTGCGCCATCGTCCCCTTTTCCCGCGGCCTCGATCATCTCCGATATCATACGTTCCAGGCCCTCTGGAGGTCTCTCAATTGAACTGGCAATGAGGATCTTGTCCTCACCGGAAGGCTTAAGCTGTTCATTTTTACTTACGAGGACTTCATGGAGTTTTTCCCCGTCACGCAAGCCTGACATCCTGATCGGGATCTCGGTCTCCGGTTCATGACCGGTCAACATTATTATATCTTTCGCCATCTCATAGATATTCAGAGGCTCTCCCATATCGAGGATAAATGTCTCTTTTCCGTTGCCGATGAGCGATGACCTTATGACAAGAAAAGCAGCTTCTTTTACCGTCATGAAAAACCTTGTCGCCTGGGCGTCACTTACCGTTACCGGACCTCCCCATCCGATCTGCCTGAGAAAAAGAGGAACAACACTTCCGGCGCTCCCTATCACGTTTCCGAATCTCACAGTGATATACCTGCACCTGCTGTGATCGCTGTAAGACCCGAGGTAAAGCTCTACTATTCTCTTTGTCGCTCCCATCACTCCATCGGGATCCGCCGCCTTATCGGTCGATATGAACACGAAACGTTCGACTCCACACTCTTCAGCGGCTCTGATTACATTTATGCTTCCGGCGACGTTGTTTATGACCGCCTCTGAAGGGTCCCTTTCCATGTAATGGACATGCTTGTGGGCCGCCGCATGATATACGATACCGGGAGCGATCTCCTTCATCATCCTTTTTATCTTTGCCATATCGGTGAGGTTACAGATGACAGTAGATATCCTCAAACCGGGAAAAGAGGACCTGAGCTCCTCCTCTATCATGAATATCCTGTTTTCGCCCCTTCCGAGTATGATCAGTTCTTCCGGTCCGACTCTTGCGAGCTGCCTGCAAAGCTCGCTACCGATCGAACCTCCCGCCCCCGTGACCAGGATCTTCCTGCCGGAAAGTTCCAATCTTGCCGACTCCAGGTCAAAACTGACCGTTTCGCGTCCAAGCAGATCTTCGACGCGCACATCCCTGATCTGGTCGATGTGGACATCTCCCTTTATTATCTCCATCACACCGGGTACTATCCTGTAGACGACTCCCGCCCTGCGGCACCGCCTTATCATCTCCCGCACGAATCGTCCCGGAGCAGTCGGCACCGAGATGATGACCTCATCGATATCCATCGAAGCGGCGATCTCCTCTAGCCGGTCAGTCGTACCTAGAACGGGAACGGATCGCACCGTTTTTCCCGCCAGTTCATCGTCGTCATCAAGAAATCCGATCACCGATGATTCGATCTCCGGGTGTCCTTCTATCTCTCCCAGGACCATCCGGCCGGCTTCGCCAGCCCCTACTACCAGTATTTTCTTATTGCTCGAGCTTCTCACCTGATAATCGCAACCTTTCTTGTCTCTATGCCGGAACTTCCGGATATTCTTACTATATAGATCCCGGATTGGGCAGTGAACCCGTTTATCGTAAGCAGATCCCAGGCATCCTCTCCCTCGGCGACACCCTCTATCTCATGCACCAGTTCTCCTTCCAGATTATAGACGCTTATATCGACGATTCCCGAGATGCGTGAGATCTTAAGGGATGAATCACCCCGGCCGATATGTATCGGGTTGGGGTAGAGTATAGCGCGAGACAGTGGGATCGAAACCTGTACCAGTGGCCTCACGTCGAAAGATGCAAGGCCCCTGTCGGTCCCTATCCAGAGAAGATCCTCATCGGCATCACACGCCAGCACCTGGCATACATGACTCGGAAGGGGTGATATGACCGACTCTGAATAGAATGCCTGTATATTGTTCTCCCAGAAAGTAGCGGTAGTAAACGCCGCGTCTATGATCCCGTCGGCATCGATCCTGTTCAGTCCCTTGTCTGTCGCGACCCAGAGATTTCCGAAACTGTCGAATTCGAGATCGCTCACGGAAAGTCCGATCAATCCGTAATTGGTCTCTTCTCCCTTTTCAGTATACACCTCTATTTCACCCTGGCGATACCTGACCAGGCCGCCTCCCGTCCCGACCCATACCGTTCCGTCGCTTCCAACCTCTATAGCTTCTATCTCCGTACTGACAAGGTTCGATTCATCCATCAGCGTGAGCCATATATCACCGGTCTCCGAAGTAAGTGTACTCCAGCTGAACCCGCCCGTTCTCCAGTACTGGACTCCAAATCCCTTTATGGCCAGATATACTCCGAATTGATCGAAGACGCAGTCGAAGATATTGCCGCCTTTCATCGAAGGATTGAGAAGGGGATTTACGGCGAACCACTGATCCGCTGACTGGTCGGTGATATTTATTCCCCATATCCCGCTCGATTCGTAATAATCGTCATCGGAAAGAAACCACCTGTTCCCGGCCGGGTCTTCCTTTGCCTTTACAAACCTGTCAGTCGTGATCGTATTGCCATCCTCTATCGCGAAATGCCGCCAGATATCATCATCCTTATCGAAGATATTTCCCAGGTCGATCATATCGAGGTCGTAATTGAGAGAATTGCACCACAGGATATTACCGGAATCATGAAGCAGCGCCAGGTTGTAGGCAAAATATGAAAGAGCGTCATCATTTCCCGTGTCCGATCTTATCTTTGAATACCTGATCCAGTCACCGGTACCGGATCTGTAGTTGATCCCGTAGAGAGTGCTCGACCATACCGCTCCTCCGGGGGCGATTCCGATAGCAATGACGTCATTCTGACTCAATGTCGGCAGGGCTCTGTTGACCCATTCTTCGCCATTGAATCCGGAGATATAACTTCCCCTCGACGAACCGCTCGGGAGTCTTCCCCCGATCCAGGGGTCACCTCTCCCGTCGACCGCGACAGAGCGGAGATGATACTGACCGATCCTGTAATTGTCGAGAAACATAGCCTTCATCTGCGCGGTGGCGATACTCTCCCAGTATGACCCGTTATGCCTGTACGCTCTCTCCTCGGTCGCCGCGTATATCTCGCCTCCACCTGAAGCTATACTTACCGGGAGAAGACCATTATGAAAAGTCGTCCCGTACTGCTCCCATGACTCGCCGTTCAATCTCGCTATCCCTGTCGAGGTTGCGGCATATATCATCCCTTCATGCAAAGTGATCGAAAACGCTGTGCCTATGGGATAGTCAGTAAAAATGA
Source organism: Candidatus Krumholzibacteriota bacterium (assembly GCA_016932415.1). NCBI lineage: Bacteria > Candidatus Krumholzibacteriota > Candidatus Krumholzibacteriota bacterium. The sequence goes on along the minus strand of JAFGCX010000034.1, from coordinate 65,154 downwards.
ACGTGTCGCGGCCAAAGCTTGCCACGCCATCTTCATGAGCGACCCACAACCGGTTTTCATCGTCAAGAAGCAGGTCGTTTATCCTTTTTCCAGCAAGGTTATCGGACAGATTCGGTTCCAGGGAATGGCTCTTGTCGAAAAATTTGGCTATTCCATTGTCAGAGCCGTAATATACATCCTCATCGACAGAGAGAAGGCAATTGATACTGTCGCTGAGGATGAGTGTCGATTTTTCGTTGTAATGGCTCACTACCGGGTTTGTCGCTATATTTTCGATCCTTACCAGGCCCTCCCCCCTGAATGCCGCCCAGAGGACGCCTTCTGGATCAAGCGCGACAGCCGACACCTCATTCGATCTCAATCCCAGCCCGGAATAGAACTGTGTCATAGTCGAATCAGTGAGGTCGAAAAGCAGGATTCCTCCGTTGGTTCCGCACCAGAGACTGTCGCCGAGACAGGTGATCCTGTTTACGGCGCTGGCATCGAGAAATAGATTCCAGTCCCCTGGATCTGCCGTTGCCTGGCCGGTGGACAGTATCGACATCAGGATGAAAAATGAACAGAGCCGTCTCACGGGTTATCCCCCTTGTTAAAATACCATTCCGGATATCTGCCTGAAAAAAACATGCCGACAGACCTGAAAAGTATCTCCAGATAATCAGTGATTGAACGTGTCCTAGTTTCGATTACCTCGTTTTCGAAAGATTTTTTCCAGTCAGCTTCGGGAGAGATCCTCCATCTTCCGCTTATCCCCGGCCTCATTCCTCCGTCAGGGCCGGCGTGACCACCGTCATCAGATACCGGTGAAGGTGGCGGTCCCACGAGAGCCAGTCTCCCGAACAGCAGATCGGCCCAGAGTGCCGGTTTGATCATGTCCGATCCCTCCCTGCCTGATCGAGTCATGATTCTCGGCCAGTCTATTGTCTTTTCCCTGTACCCTGTCCTTTTTTCCGAAAAGACCGACGCTTTTCGACCTGCCGTTCCGGATATCCTGAAAAAAAAGAGACAGACTGCCGACAGGGGGAGAAAAACAGCGCCAGTGACGATATCGGACAAACGCTGCAATAATCTCAGAAGTAGAAACTGGGTCCCTCTTTCGATGGAAAACATATAACTATCACCGATCTTCTGGACCCTGACCTCCCTGCCCATGAATCTGGCGACCGGTGACACTATTCTTATCTCAAGCATCCGCGTACCATGAATGCAAAGGAACGGAAAGATCAGGCCCCTCTCGACATACGATGGAAGTATCAGCACCTCCTGTATCTTGAACCTGTCGATTATACTCTCGAGATCTTCCATCTTTCCGATAGATCCCGGTCCACCGGAAATATCTCCGACGACATCGATTCCCAGATGCGGATCAGCCTGCACAAGTCCCCTGAACCGTTCTACCTCATCCTCGTCACCTGCCAGGATGACCCTTTTAAGGTCAAAAGAGGCTCTGACAAGCTGGTTGTGAACAAGCCGGATGATCCTCCTGAAACCAAAGACGAGAATAAGGCTCAACAGCGCCTGTCCTCCAAGGACAGCCCGGGAATATATCCTTATCCGGGTAAGATATGTCGCTCCCAGCAGGATCGCGAAAGAGGCGAAGACCGACCTGGCGACTCTCGAGAACTCCAGGGCCGCCCCGGTCTCCCTCCTGATCTGGTAGAGACCGCCGAAGAGGAATGTGAAAAAGAAGATAAAATTATAGAAGTAGATAAAGAAAGCGTACCAGTCGAGAGGATACAGGCTGTTTGTAAACAGGGACTGGAACAGACCACGCAGATAATACGCTATGAAGAATCCCGCGTTCGCCGCGACAAGGTCGGACGCGGCGAATATGATTGATTTCAGGGCGCCCCGGTGCCGCCTGAAAAAGTAGAATATTTTATTCCATTTCTCGTAATATCGCAGAAGACTGAGAAGATGCATGAGAAAAGGCTTTTTAAATACCGACCTCGCGCTTGATCTTTCGTACCGGTGCGTCATCACCGAATCGGGAATGTAATAGACATCCCATCCGTGCTGATTCATCCGGTAGCACCAGTCGGTATCTTCAAAATAGAGAAAAAACCTTTCATCCATCTTGCCGACCTTTTCTATCGCTTCCCGCCTGACCATCAGACAGGCGCCTATGAGCCAGTCGACTTTGCGCGCCTGCTCATGATCATAGTCGATCATCAGATGTTCTCTCAAAGCGCGCGCCTTCGGAAAGATCCTTCCAAGGAACGTCCGCCTTAAAAAAAGCGCCTTTATTGTGTAAAAAGCCCGGCAGGAATATTGTAGCCGTCCATCGGGATAGAGGAGCTTCGATCCAGCCATACCTGCCGATCGATTATCGTTCATGAACCGGGCGAGCCTGTCGATGGAACCGTCTCTCACCTCGATATCGGGATTGAGTATGAGTATCAATTCCGAAATCGAAAGATCGATCCCCTGATTGACCCCGCGGGAGTATCCCCTGTTCTCCTCGTTTCTGATCACCATGCATCTGGGAAACGACTCCTCTATCATGTCGGCGCAACCGTCACTGCTGGCGTTATCGATGACGATCGTCTCGTAGCTGCCCGAGGGAGGGCAGGCCTCGAGGGATTCCAGACACTTTTCGACCGGGACAAGGCTGTTGTGCGTAATGATTATTATTGAAAGATCCATTTACTTCCATCGCCGCGGGGACATGAACCTCAGGCGCCAGACCATGAACGCCGCTTCCCATATTATCTTTTTTGACATCTTCGAAACGCCGACTCTCCTGTCGGAAAATATTATTGGTATTTCCCTTATCCTGAAACCTTTTTTCCAGCAGAAGAAATTCATCTCTATCTGAAAAGAGTAGCCGTCACTCCTGATCGTATCAAGAGGAAGGCCGGCCAGTGTCTCGCGACGGAAACATTTGAACCCGCCGGTTGAATCTTTCAGGGGAAGCCCGGTAACGATTCCGGTATATATATTCGCTCCGGTGCTGAGGATCAATCTGCTGAGCGGCCAGTTTACGACCCGGATCCCATTGAGATATCTCGATCCAATGACGAGATCGTTATCCTTGATCGCCTCGAGAAAAAATTTTATGTCGCCAGGATCATGGGAAAAATCCGCGTCCATCTCGAAAATATATTTCGCGTCAGTATTGGCCAGCGCCCATTTGAATCCGGCTATATACGCAGACCCCAGCCCAAGCTTCCCCTTCCGGTGGATGACATGGATCCTCGGTTCCGATACGATTAGTTCATCAACGATAGCTCCGGTACCATCCGGAGAATTATCGTCTATGACGAGAATATCCACCCCCTCATCCTGACTCAGAACGGCTTTGATTATATTTCTGATATTCTCGTTCTCGTTATATGTTGGAATCACGACCAGAGCCTTCAACTCAATCCCCCTTTCTGCCAGTGACGAGAAATGAGATGATAACGGTTGACAGAGCTATCGCGATGGAGATTATCGAAAGCATCAGTGATCTGTTCAGGACCGGGGATTCAAATGTGAATTCGATCCGATGTTCTCCCGGCTGAAGCTCTATCGCTCTTAAACAGTAATTCGCCGTCAGGATATCGCCTTCTCTGCCGTCAATGGTGACTTTCCAGTCGGGATAGTCTACCTCGCTGACGACCATTATACATGACTTTTCGACATGAGCCTCTATATTGATCGTGTTAAGATCATACGCCGTGATCTCGGCTCTGCTTCCTCCGGCTGAATCTATCTCTCCATCGGGCATCGCCTGCAGGATCACTTCGCGTGAGGGATCAAATGCATTCGACGTCAGCGAAAGGAGCGCGTCTTCTTTTGTCATCAACTTGATCCTGTCGACGAAATAGACCCTGGGAAGAGCCTCTGGATTTCTGTAGATGTAGTTTTTATCTTTCTGATAGATCAGAGGATATTCCGATCCTTCCGGGAAGACCGGATGCATCGACAGAAAATACTTCGCTCCGAGCATATTCAATATCTGTTTCGGAACGACGCCCCTGTTGAATGTAGCGAAAAGAAGATCCATCACATCCTGGTAGTTTTTGAGCTTGGCTGCGTGATATCCCCCCATGGAGAATATCCCCGACATCATATAGCTATTGTCGCTGAAAGGGAAAGTGCTGTGGTTCCAGCTTCCAGGCCTTGAAGCGGGAACGGGAAAGACCCTGAAAAAAGTGGTGTCCGCGGCTAGATATTTCGCCATGACACCGGGTTCCTTGTACCTTTCCCTCGCCGTTACCGGTCTGACGATCCTGTACCCGCTGTTGTTCCACGTACTTTCCGGATGCACGATCGATCGGTCCACGGAAATAATATCAAAAAGCAACAGGACTGAAAGGATGATGATGGCAAGAGAGCCCTTCGGCCTCTTCCAGGATACGAAAAAGAGAGTGGCTATGGTCGCGACGAGAAAAAATAAAGTTCTCACCAGATCAGACGAATAGGCTGAGACTGCCATCATTATCCACTCTGGACGGACCCTGCTTCTTATCGCCTCGCTTGCCGCGAGATCCTGTTTTATGCTGCCTGAAGCGGCGATGACGAGGAGAAAGAGGGCGACCGCCGCGAGAAGGCCCCATTTTAAACTTTCTTTTTTAAGGATCGCTGGCAGCTCGTCCCTGGCAACCAGCTGAAGATATTCCTCTATAGCCAGTCCCATAAGGACTGTAACGGCCAGTTGCTGTACAATCAGGATCATCACCGGGACACGGAATTTATTGAAAAAGGGCAGAAGCCTGAAGAGCGGGTCGTACAGGACCGGCATAAACCTGCCAAAACTGACAAAAGTCGCCACTATGATGATCACGGCCAGATACCACTTCCATCTGCTGCGTACGATAAAAAAACCGATAACCGAAAAGACCGCAGTGACAATCCCGAGATAATTCGGATAATCGGTAAAAGGCATCCCGCCCCAGTATGTCATTTTTCCGAAACCTGACGCCCACGGAAAGATTAGGGTAAGCAATTCCTTCGGAGGAAGGCTCCACCCGGTGGCGTAATCATAGTCCAGCCCCCCGCCTGTTCCGCCTCGTATCGAATAATCGGCATATTCCCTCACCGGAAAGATCAGCACTGCCGCTATACCTGCCGAAAGAATGACCGCCGCGAAAATGAATCCAGAGTTCACCGCGATCTCTTTCCCCTTTCCCGTCCGGGCAAGGCGGATCGTCTCCATAATAAAAAGAAGGCCTGTGATGAGATATGTATAATACGATATCTGAACATGCCCCCTCAGCATCTGAAAACCAAGGGCAATGGCGAGAAAGGCAGTGTTTACGACCCTTCCTCTGCCGGTCAATATATTCCTGCAGAACAGAAATACGTAGGGCATATATGCGACCGCGCACGCCTGGGAACCATGCCCGTTAGCTCCGTTCGCGACAAGATTAGGCATGATCATGAAAAGGCCACCTGCCAGCATCGAGATCGAACTCCTCACCCCAAAGGAACGGAGAAGAAGATATATTCCCATTCCTGCCAGGATGTAATGGACCAGCAGCCATGTCATCTCGGGGAATCCGAGATATCTTTGAAGAATATAAGTCACATAGGCGATCGGATAGACATACGGAGTATACGACAGGCTGGGATAACTCGGCATTCCGCAGAATATATACGGGTTCCACAAAGGATATTTTCCCGATTCAAGATATTCCCTGCCGACTTCGCTGAAACTGATCGGAGCCTTTGTGTCGGGAACAAGAAAAATATCCCCATGAAAGATCAATTCCGGCATGACGATCGCCAGCACAACGACAAGAAATAGCGCGACCAGAATACCCCTTCGCCAACCGGCAGCATTATCGAGAAACTGATCCGGATCAAACTCGCGCCGCTTCTGATCGCCAGATCTGATATTTTTTGACAAATACAGCCTCCTCAAAGGTTATATTTTACAATTTCAATAATAATAACATTTTCCACTATCCTAGTAAACCTTCAAAATCTATCATCTTTACCTGCCGGTTCTCCCGCGTGGCGTGGCGGGATCGGGACACCGATCGTTCCGGAACCGGTCACGGAGAACGGATGATTTGCGGATTCAGGAAGAGATACGCATGGCGGGCCGCGTCCCCGAAGCAACGGAATCAATCGAAAGATACCACTCTCATCGCGCCCCTGAGGGCCCCCCTGAGAAGCGCCCATCTGCCAGTGACAAGCAGTACTCCCAGAACCGACAGGAATATAAGCAGATGCGCCGGAAAAAAGAAAAGGCGCCAGCAGAGCGACCTGAACCTGATAAAAAGCCTGTTAGTACTGGCAATACGGTTTTCCAGCTTGAAGGGAGTCATTCCTCCTCCGCTGCTTGAACTGACCTTATGCCATACTCTGGCTGACTCTTCATAATAACACTTCCATCCGGCCTTTTTTGCTCTCAGGCAAAAATCAATATCCTCGCAATAGATCCTGTACGACCTGTCCAGAAGCCCTATATCCTCGAACACTTCTCTCCTGACAAGCATCGCGCACCCTGTCACCCACCCGGTCTCAACGCTCCTGCCATCTGAATCACTGTCCCTTTTCCTCAGGTCCTTGTGCTTTGGTATCCAGATTCCGGGAAAGAATTCACCGCCTCCATACCAGATCCGATCGCTGTCATCAAAAAAATATATCTTCGGTCCCACGATCCCTATGCCGGGAACGGTGGCAGCTTCCATCATCCTCCGCGCGAAATCGGGATCGACTTCCGTATCGTTGTTCAGCAGGAGAATGTACTGTCCACCCCTCTCCATCGCCTTTCTGATCCCTACATTGTTCCCCTCGGCGAAAAGAAGGTTGCTGTCGTTGATCAGAAGTTCGATTTCGGGAAACCTCTCCCTGATCATTTCGACCGAGGAGTCAGTCGAGGCGTTATCGACGACAGTTATCCTCAGAGGTGGAGATTTCACCTTTTCAAGCGATTCGAGACACTGGCCGATCACGTCCTCGCCGTTCCAGTTAAGTATGATCACGTCAAGAATCTGATCTTTCAAACCGGTCGTCCTTTTCTATCGAAGATCATCGATCAGCCCTTCCAGCACAGATACCATCTTTTTCCACGAAAACCGTTCTTTCTCCTTCTCAAAATTCGGAGCCATCCTCTCTCCCCACCCTTCCTTGAAAAACCGGATCACAGCCCTTGATATCGCTCCGGGATCTCCCGGAGGAACGATAAATCCGGTCTTTCCTTCGGAAACAACCTCGGGAAGACCTCCGACAGATGTGACGACCATCGGCCGGTCGAACGCGATTGATATCTGGGCTATGCCGCTCTGCGTCGCCGTATTATACGGCAACACGACAAGGTCGGAAGCGATAAAATATCTGCCCACTTCGTCGTTTCCGACATAACGATCGACAAATTCCACCTGATCGGCGACTCCCAGTCTCGAAACAAGATCAAAATAGGGAGCACTGTCCTCATAGAATTCCCCGACGACAAGCAATCTCGCTCCCGTCGCGCGGTGTATATCAGGCATCGCCCGGAGCAGATGCTCAAGCCCCTTGTATGAGCGGATATAACCGAAAAAAAGAATAAGCGGTCCCGCGCCCTGCCCCGCCAGCTCCCTCGCTGCCGATTTATCGATTGTTTCTGTCCTGAAAAAATCGTAGATCGGATGCGGATTGTATGCCGCTTTCGGATTTTTTTTCACCAGGGACAGGTTGGCTAGATCCTCGCGGGACTGGACCAGGAAACCATCTGCGCTGATAAACGCAAGCCTCGACAGGATCCGGTCGAATGGAGAACTCTCATGAGGAAGTACATTATGACAGACAAAGACGATCTTCCCCCTGCGCATCATCCTGATTATCGCGCATATCTTGGCAAGGGCGGGCGCGAAGTAAGGGTGCCACCACTGAACTACCGTCACGTCTGGTCTCAGTCCTGCAATATGAAAGCCGGTCCTCACCCAGGTCAGTGGATTGATCGAATCTATCATCCGCTCTGACTCGGCCGCGAGCGCTCCGGATCCCTCATCATACTGTGTCTTTCCGGGAAAAAGGAATTCCGGATACAGCCTTGCGTAATTGATCATCCGTACATCGTGATCTTTTGAAAGTTCCCTTGCCAGGCATGTGTTATAGTGTGATATTCCGCCCCTGAAAGGCGGGGCTGGTCCGATCAGGCATATTCTCGATCTTTTATTTCCCGGTTCGTCAATCATCTATCAGGTACTCGCGATAGGAATAGGTGCGTTTGAGATTCGATGAGTAGAGTTCGGCAAGCAGGCCGATCGAACCTATCTGTACCGCGATTATAAGCATGATCAGGCCACCGACCATAAGCGGACGCACGTGAAGCCCTTTTCCAAAGATCCACTGAAAGAAAAAGTATAGATTTATCAGGCCGCCGACGGTGAAGAAAAAAACCGCTATTCTTCCGAAAAAATGAAGAGGGGTAGTCGACCGGCGGGTTATGAACATCACTGTCGTGAGATCGAATATCCCGTTTAGAAATCTTTTCATTCCGTATTTGCTGCGTCCATACTTTCTTTCGAAATGGCTGACGCGGTGTTCACCGATCCGGAAGCCTTCCCAGCCGGCCAGGACCGGGATGACCCTGTGCAACTCTCCATATACATCGATCCGCTTTACCACTTCACGCCTGTAGACCTTCAACCCGCAATTGATGTCGTGAAGCTTGATACCGGTTATCATCGCCGCGAAAAAATTGAAGACTTTTGAAGGAAGGGTCTTGGTGATCGGATCTTTCCTGTTTTTCTTCCAACCCGAGATGAGGTCGTACCCCAGTTCGAGTTTTTCGATCATTCCCGGGATCTCGTCGGGATTGTCCTGCAGATCAGCATCGATCGTGACGACGATATCTCCTTTTGCCGCTTCGAAACCTTCCGAAAGAGCGGGAGATTTCCCGTAATTCCTGTTGAAACTGATTATCTTGACCCTCGTATCGCCGTCACGGAGCTTTCGGATGATATTCAACGAGCCATCGTTGGAACCGTCGTCAATGAATATCAATTCGAGATCCCCCGACACTTTTCCGAGTACTGAAACAAGCCGGGAATAAAGTTCTTCTATGCTTTCTTCTTCGTTATAGAGAGGAATGACGACCGAAATATTGTGTTTTTTGCCAGTATCCAAATCCCTACCTCCCCGACCGGGCTTTGATATGATCCTTGTACCACTCGACTTCTCTTGCCAGACCCTCTTCAAGCTTTACTTCAGGCTTGAATCCGAGTTCATTCAGAGCTCTTGAAGTATCTGCCCATGTATCGAGGACATCACCCTTCGCTCTGTCCTTGAAGAACGTACTGACCTCTTTTCCCGTCTCCCTGCGGATAATATCAAGTACTTCGAGGACGGAGACTCGGCTCCCTCCCCCGATATTGAATATCTTCTCCTTTCCATCGTATCTGGAAGCGAGAATATTCGCCTCGACCGCGTCTGAGACGAAAGTGAAGTCCCTGGTCTGCCTGCCGTCACCGTAGATCTCGATCTCGCCACCCTGGAGCGATGCCGTGATAAAACGGCTGAAAGCCATATCGGGCCTCTGCCTGGGACCATATACGGTAAAGTATCTTAGAGCGACGAATGAGATCCCGAAATTGAAAGAGTAAAGCTCGCAGAGGTCTTCTCCGGAGAGCTTTGTCGCTCCATAGGGAGAGACCGGTCTCAGACGGTGCTGTTCGCTCATCGGGAGATCTTCCGTCTCTCCGTATACTGAACTTGAACTGGAATAGACGAGCCTGGTGCCTCCGGTCTCACGAATAGCCTCGAGCACCTTCTGGGTAGCGAGGATATTTGAATCAATATAAAAGGAAAATTCGCTCCCCCAGCTTCTCCGGACTCCCGCCTGGGCGGCAAGGTGGAATACAGCCGCCGCCCCATCGAAGAGTGCCGGCAGGTCACACCTGTTTAAATCATCCTCGACAAGATCAAAACCGTCTCTGGAAAGGGAATGGCTGATATTCTCCCTTTTTCTCGCCGGATCGTAATAATCAGTGAACGAATCTATACCGGTCACTTCATATCCTTCGCCGAGAAGTCTTTCACAGAGGTGGGATCCTATGAATCCCGCCGCTCCGGTAACTACCACTTTCCCTTTCAATCTTCTCCTTCCACGGAATCGCCGCTTTGCGCTTGACCGATACCGAATTCGTTGAAGAGGACTATATCTATATCATCGTAAAGAGCTTTGAATTCTTCGTCGTCAGGATATTTATCGATCCATTTCCTTATATATCCTTTTGCCTCATCGACCCGGCCGAGAGTCGCGGCAATCCTGAACGCCTGGCCGTAAATATCCCTGAAAGAACCGGCACTCTCCATACCTTCCCTGAGGATTTCCAGCGCTTTTTCTGGCTGGTTTCTCTCTTCCTCGACAGCGGCGAGATTTATCCAGAACTCTCCGCCTTGAGGATCCCTTTCTATTTCTTTCCTGTAATGGTCTATCGCCTTTTCGTACTGGTTGTTTTTCATATAATAAACGCCGAGATATTTCCTGGGCCATTCGAAATCAGGCGAAAACCTGTACGACATCTCGGCCCACTGTACTGCCTCTTCATCATCCCCGCTTCTCGAACTCGACTGAGCCAGCTGGAACGCCGCGATCGAGAAGTTTATGAACATATTTTCGACATCACGCGGTTTATATACTGAATCGTCCCTCTCCCCGTCTTCAGTAAAGATCCCTCTGAACATGAAGATCTCGCCGAGGTTCCTGGCCATCTGGATATTGTTAACCAGATACTTGCCTTTCGTCGGCACGAGCCTCCTTACCATCCCCTGCATCTCAAGATTATCTGAATACCTGTCCCAGACGTCAGCAGGGACCGTGACGGCGAAATATATCGGTCTCGCCCAGTTCGTATTCCTGATTATCTGATTGACCAGCAGATCCTTCTTCCATAGTATCCCGTCCTGGACGCGGATCGGCTTAAGCCTGTCTATTTCTTCGTCTGACAGATCGAGAGGCACGGTGGGGTACTGGTCCCTTATCTGCTTCGTGTACCACGACGTGTTCAGGAGGCTCAGGTTCGCCACCCTGACGTCAGGTCTGACATTCTCGACCGTCTGCAGATACCATAGAGGAAATGTATCGTTATCCCCGTTGGTAAAAATGATGGCGTCCGGTTCGAGCCCTGAAAGAATATTATAAGCGTAGTCGCGCGCTATGAAATCGTCCGACCTGTCGTGCGTGTACCACTGGTGCGTAGAAGGAAGCAACGAACAGATGATCAGGAATGCCGCCACGGGAACCACAAACCGCGCTTGATTCTGCCGGGTCTTCTTTGCCTGATCCAACATCAGCATCAACACGGCTGTCGCGCCGATAGCAATAAAAATGGCGAAGAAATAGAAGGCGGCACCGTAAAAATAATCCCGCTCCCTCACTTCATGATTTGTAAAGTTCAGGAAGATTATCAGGCCTGCCGAATTTATCACCAGGTTCGTAAAATTCAGCGCCCAGCTTTTTTTCTCTCTGATATAGTTGGCGACGATACCGAATATGCCTAATCCGACGGGGATCAACGCGGACAGGATACCGAGATTGAACGGACCGGCGAAAAAATCACCAGTGACTTTGAACTGTTTCGCGAAATAGGATGTAAAATGTTCGATCTGAAAGAGTAGCGGCGCCTTCCTCGCGAAAATATTCATCGGAGGATACTGCTCCCGGCGCAGGACGGCGTAAAGCGATTTCCAGCTCTCCGGATCGACCTCATCTATTGCAGGATTCAGTCCCGACCGGATCATCAGAAAAAGATGTACAGAAATACCAAGGATAAAAAGACCAGTCGCGAAAAGCACGAATCTTCCCTTTGACAAGGTCGACCATACGACCAGGACGGCGAAGATCGCCAGAAGTACCAGCGTAATGGTCGTGTTTCTGTGCACAGTCATATCAGCGACCATCACTCCGAACCCGAACGTGAAGATGAGGAGTTCAACGTTGCTTATCGCTTTTTCCTTCACCATCATGAGCATTATTAAAATACCGGCGTATACGAGGATAGTGCCGAGATGAAATCCAATCCCCAGCGAAAGAAGATAGATGATCAGCAGGATCGTGTTCCTTGAATTGTTTTTTCTTTTTTCCGCCGGTCCAGGAGGTAGGCTTCCTGCGGCGGCATCGTCGATTCTTCCGTCCCCGTCTCCCGGACCAAACTGTCCATAAGCGGATCCGAGCCACTTAAGCGCCAGCATGGTGCAAAAACCCATGACGAAAGCGCTCAGCGCGTATACCTCTGCTTCTGAAGCGTTCGTCCAGTACGTATCGCTGAAAGCAAGAAAGAACGAGCCTGTCACAGGTCCAGCGTATCTCGCTATCCTCCCCGCGGTGGTCTTCGCCTTGCCGAATATGAATCTGATCGCATAGAGGCTCGACAGGTATATCATCAGGATACCGAGCGACGCTGAAAGTGCTGACAGAAAATTAACCTTCTGCGCGGTGGAAAGAGCCAGGGGAAGAAGGCAGAAGACTCTTCCGACAAGTACGTATAGAGGTGTCCCCGGTGAGTGGGGGATGCCGAGAATATAGGAGGTCGCGATAAATTCACCAGCGTCCCAGAATGATACGCTCACAGCCATCGTCCTCACATAAACGGTCAGGCTGATCAGGAATATCAGGACGGCAAGCGACCGGTGGATCAGTTTCTCCGACATTTACGTCACCTTTCCATAATCTGTGCATCAACGTTCTGATTTCTCGACAGGAACAATCGTTCCGAGAGAATAACAATAATTACCGGGAGATTGGAAGAAAATTCTCCTATCGCGTTCCTGTTGAATCGGTATCATCTCCGAATCCGAATTCTTCGATCAGTACGCGGTCGATATCATCGAAAAGAGCCTTGAACTCCCTGTCGTCGGGATGCCTCTCGATCCAGTCACTGACGAAAAAAACGGCTTCATCCCTTTTTCCAAGCAGAGCTGCCATCTGGAAACCGTGCTTGAAGATATCCTTGTGATCTGGAGACATCGCCGAACCCCTGCGAAGTATGCTCAGCGAATTCTCTATCTGTCCCATGCTTTCATAGGCGGCGGCGATACCTACCCAGAATTCTCCATTGCCCGGATCTGTCTTCAGCCTGTCCTTGTAATAATCAACGGCTTTCTCAGCCTGGCCGTTCCTGATATAATATACGCCCAGTTCCTTACGTCCCCATTCGAAGAAAGGACTGATATTGAACGTCATCTCGCCCCATCTGACAGCTCCTGGATAATCATCGGCGATGGCGCAATTCATCGCCAGCTGCATCGTGGCCACCGAATAGTTCTGGTACATAGTCAGGACATCTTCCGATTTATAGATCGAATAATCATGTTTCCCGTCCGCGGTAAGTACACCTTTCCACCTGTAGATATCGGCAAGATTCCGCGCCATCATTAAATCGTTGACCATATACCTTCCCTTGACCGGCACGAGTCTCCTTACCATCCCCTGCATCTCGAGGTAATCAGAGTATCTTTCCCAGACTTCGCGGGGAACGGTGACACCGAAATATATCGGCCTCTTCCAGCCTGCTGTCTTTATTATGTGGTCGAGCACCCTGTTATAGACCCATATTATACCCCCGTCGCGTTCGCTGCGTACCGGCCGAAGGCTGTCTATCTGGTCGTCAGTCCAGGTGATCGGCGCCCCGGGAATATGATCTCTGACCTGCTTCACGTACCACGAGGTATTAAGCAGCATCCGGTTGACAATCCTTACGTCGGTCCTGAAATGTTCGACGTTCTGTATATACCAGAGAGGGTAAGTGTCGTTATCTCCGTTAGTGACCAGGATCGCGTCCGGTTCGAGGCTTGCCAGCATGTTATAGGCATAGTCGCGCGCGAGATAATTATTTGACCGGTCGTGCCTGTGCCACTGGTGAGCCGCTGGAAGAAGGGATAGAAGTATTATCAGGACTCCCGCCGGGACGATCAGTTTTCTGAGGTCGCGGCCGGTCTCCTTGACCTGCTCTAGCAGCATCATCAAAAATGCCGATGCTCCGATACCGATGAATATGGCGAAAAAATAAAATCCTGGACCGTAGAAATAATCCCTCTCGCGAGGCTCTGAATCGCTGAAATTAAGCAGAATGATCAGTCCGAGGGTATTGATGGCAAGATTGGTAAAGTTCAAGATCCAGGTCTTGCGTTCCTTTACGAAATTGGAGACGATCCCGTATATGCCAAGCGCCACGGGAACGACGATCGAAGCTTTCCCTATGTGGAAAGGTCCCAGCAACAGGTCTCCCGCGAGACGGAACTGTTCCCTGAAATACCTGCCGAACTGTCCGAACTGGAACAGCATCGAAGATTTTCGAACCATGACGTTTATGGGAGGATACTGTTCCCTTCGAAGATGCGCGTACAGAGCCCTCCAGTTCTCGGGATCGACCATGTCGAGTTCCGGATCCATGTGAGACCTGATCAGCAAAAAAAGATGCGCCGATAATCCGAGGATGAGAAGGATGGTCGCGTGGAGCGCGAACCTGCCCTTCGACATCGTTGTCCAGATCACCATGATCGCGAAAATCACGAGAAGGACTGCCGTCAGGCCGGAATATTTATGCAGCGTCATGTCGGCTATCAGGATTCCGAATCCGAATGTAAACACAATAAGTTCGTAGTTACTGAACGCTTTTTCCCTGATCAGCACGAGCATGAGGAATATCCCGCCATAGACCATGACTGTCCCGAGATGAAATCCTATCCCGAGAGAGAGAAGATAAACTATGAGAAGGATTATATTCCTCGACCGCCCTTTCTTCTTTTCTTCGAGTTCATCAATAAGTTTCTTTCCTTGCGCCTTTTCGGCCGACCGGACTATCTCATCTTTTTCAGCGGCAGTCATCTCGCATGAAGGATCTCTCAGCCATCTGAGCGCGAGGACGGTGCAGAGACCCATGACAAAAGTGCTCAGGGCATAGACTTCCGATTCGGAAGCGTTGGTCCAGTACGTATCGGAAAAAGTCAGAAAAAAGGAACCAGCCACCGGACCCGAGAATCTGATGAACTTTCCAAGAACGCTCTCTCCCTTTCCGTACATGAACCTCACTACCTCGACCATGACGAGGTAAGCCATGAGCACTCCGAGAGCGGCTGACACGGCTGAAAGCAGATTGACTTTCTGCGCGGCGGAGAGGGCTAGAGGAAGAAGACAGAACACGCGGCCGACAAGGACATATAACGGAGTCCCTGGTGAATGGGGAATCCCCAGAGTATAGGAAGTCGCTATAAATTCGCCTGAATCCCAGAATGATGTAGTGGCAGCCATCGTCATCACGTAGACTGCGAGGCTTATAATGAAGATCAAAGTGGCTATCGATCTGTTTATCGTTTTTTCCGACATGTAAAACCCTTTCTTGATATCCTCGCCGGGGTCCGGCAGATCGGCAGGCAAACTGATCCTGGACCCTTTCCACATTATCCGTTATTGGCCTTCTTTCTCAAAATAAAAAAGATACCGCCAAGCAGGCTGACTGCCACCTGCACCACATATGTTATAAACTCCATCAGTACCGCCAGTTCCTCACCGATACCGATCTGCATAAAAAGTACGACACCCGCCCCTTCCCTCAGACCAAGTCCGTTGATAGAGACTGGCAGGATCATGATCAGGCCGAGCAGGGGTACAAAGACAAAGAAATGTATCGCTGACATCGTTGAAATATCTATTCCAAGGGATCTGCCGATAAAAATATGCGTCGCGACGCGCAGCGCCTGGATCAGGAGAGTCAGCGCTAAAAGTCTGATTGACATCGATCTGAGATTTATCAGCCCCCCCAGGTGAGAGAGAACCTGGTCGATCCTTTCGCCTATACCCCACCATTGTATCTTTCCCATGATCGTTCTGAACGATCCGGAGATCCTTTTATTCAGGGCAAGAAGAAATATGGGGACAAGACAGGCCAGAAAGACCAGGATATAGATTTTATCATAACTGGCTGAACCACCGGCCGATAAAAATATCGAGGCACCAAGCGCTAGCAGGCACAACCCGGTTATTCCAAAGACCCTGTCAAGAAGGGTAACGGCAAACACCTTATGGGGATCGTTCCCCGTCCTGACGACATCGAATATCTTGACCGCGTCGCCGCCGACATTCGCGGGGAGAAAATTATTAAAAAACAGGCCGGTAAAATATAAACGGAAAGTCTTTCCGAAAGGCAGGTCCACTCCGGCCGCCCTCAGAAGGATATGCCACTGCACCGCGCCAAGAAGGCTGCTTGAGAAGAAGATCAGGACAGCGAGAACCATCAGAAGAGGATCTATATCCTTCAGATAGACAGCGAGTTCTCCCGGGGATTTCCTTCCCAGGAGATATATTATCAGTCCGGCGCTCACCGCCACTTTCAAAAGTTGAAATGATAATCTTTTTAACTTCAATCGTCTTTCCCGCTATTGATCCCTGTCTGTCAGACCGAGAAGAATATTCTCGGTTTCCCTGGCGCAACGCTCCCATGTCAGTTCCTTGACCCGCCTGAGGGAATTGTCGCTCATTTCTTTCCATAGGGCCGCATCCTCCAGGATCTCGAGGGCTTTCCCCGCGAAAGCATCAGAATCGGCATAGGGGACAAGAAATCCGGTCGCCCTGTCGATGACCGAGTCCCTCAGACCGGGCCTGTCGCTGGCCACGACAGGAAGACCGCAGGCATTGGCTTCCACCACTGTCAACCCCCAACCTTCTTTCGGACTGGGATTGAAGAGCAGATGGGCCCTGTTGAGATACTCGACGAGGGCGCCCGGATCCATATATCCCCTGAACTCGATAGCGCCGGACAGACCGATATTCGCGGCCTCTCTCTCCAACTCCCGCCTGTATGGGCCGTCTCCTATTATGACAAGCCTCGCGTCAGGTATTCTCTTTACTATTGTCTTCATCGCCCGTATGGCGACCTCGACGCTTTTATACTTTCTCAACCTTCCCAGATGAACGATCGTCGGGCGGTCGAATCGTTCAAGCGAAAGATCGCGGTACCTGTCATGATCGAGACCGCACAGGACCACGTCTATTCTTTCCCGGTCGACGCCCCGCGCGGCAAGATCATCAGCCGTGCTGGGACTAATGACCATAAATCTGTTATTTTTGAAGATCCCCGGTATGAGCTTTTCCATTATGACCACATATGTCCCTATCAGCCAGTTTGCTTCCCTGAATACCGTCGTACCGAAAAGATGAGGTATCACGCCGACCACGGGGACCTTTGTGTACAGCGGCATGAAAAAAGGCAGCTTGTTGATATCTTCAAGGACGACATCTACCTGGTTTTTGCTTATATATCCGCGCGCTATCAATGGAAGGACGAAGTTTGCGTCGTACCAGTGTCCCCCCCTGATTATCCTTACTCCATCTATCTCATCATCTCTGCCCGATCCTGGAAAACCTGATGTGATCTCGACCACGTCATGACCCCACCGGCCCAGATGGGCCAGGATCTCGTGCAGATGTACTTCCGCCCCTCCAGCTTCGGGATGCTTCAGGTCTCTCCAGTTTAGCGCGACTATCCTCACATTCTCTCCTCTTTATTTCTTTCTCGCTATCGAACCTGTCACCACTGTAAAATACAACGCGATGCGCGTGCCGAGTATCCTGCCGCGAAGACCGGAAAAGATCCTCCTTGTCGCGGTGAATATCGCCGGATACATCGGGAGTTTTATCCCCGCGGGCATCAGTGCCTTTCTGAGGATCCTGAACCAGATCGGTGGATTGAGCCATTCCCCGTACGTCTTGACTATCTCGAATGAATTGTCGATCAGCAACCTTTCAAGCTGCCTGGGCGAGAATTCCGTTTCCCACCCGGCAAACCATTTCCCTATAAGTATGAAAAGATGTTTGATCAGGGTATAGTAGTGCCATCTCTGCGGAACATCGACGAGGATATACCCACCTTTTTTGAGGACCCGGCGGTGTTCCGACATCATATCTTCTGGATTACGGAAATGCTCGAGCAGGCCCTGATGAAAGACCAGATCGAATGTCTCATCCCCGAAAGGAAGCCTGAAAGCGTCGGCGCAGCACAACGCGACATCATCCTCCTCGCTGAGCTGTCCACCGATCATCCCGAGGCTTGAAAGGCTGTAATCGAGAGATACGACGGATGCTCCCTCCCGGGCCATGTATATTCCATCTCTGCCCGTGCCGGCACCGACCTCGAGTATCCTCATGCCCTTGTAGTCGCCGACTGTCGAGAAATGCCTGCTTACCCTTCCCTCGTTATCGTATACTTCGGCGACGTCGCCGGACGCCTCCCAGAAGTCACTCCAGTGCTTTTTATCGGATGATCTCAATCTCTTCGCTCCATCGGTTTTCAGTAGCCGCTGATGAGTCTTAAGGCCAACTCCGCCGGAAGGCCGGCATTTATAATATCGTCAGCTTCGGCCCTCGCATCATATTCGACCCTGAACAATGTGACCGTTCTGTCTTCCTCGTCAAAAATACAAAAAGACGCCCTGGAATCTCCATCCCTGGGCTGCCCTACACTTCCGGGATTTATGATATAACGCTGATCCTCTTGAAGCCTGAAAGGGATTCCTGGAACAAGATCGATCACACCGTCACTGAAAGTATACACCATAGGAATATGTGTGTGCCCGATAAAACACAGATTAAAATCAAATTTATAAAAAATTTCCGTCGCGTCATATTCAGAAAAGACATAATGCCATTCTTTCGGCGCGATTGGAGAACCATGCGCCGCGATATAATCGTTGTTCTTTTCCATGATCCGGAATCTTCTTACAAGCTTGTTCCGGTACCGGGGAAATATCTTTCTTTCGGTCCACTTGACCGAATCAACAGCGACCGGATTCATGACGGTTTTTTCATCCTTGTCAAGCAGGGCCCATTCATGATTGCCAAGGATCAGGATGGACTCCGGCAGAGCGAGAACCCGGTCGAGGACGGCGTCCGGATGAGCCCCGTACCCTACGGCGTCTCCAAGAAAAAGAAATCGGCACGGAGCGTTCTTCCTGTATACCGCGAGTGCCGCGTCTATCGCCCTGAGATTTCCATGAATATCTCCACAGACAAACAGCTTCACTCGTTGCGGACCTCCTTTGCCAGCTTGTCCAGAATGCCGTTGACAAAACTTCCCGCTTTGCTCGAACTGAACTTGTGTGCTATTTCTATCGCCTCATTTATGATCACTCCGGTAGGCACTTCCGGACAATCGATCAGTTCGGCAAGAGCTATCTGAAGAATGATCCTGTCGACGAGAGCTACTCTTTCAAGCTTCCAGTTCTCCAGCGATCCCTCTATCATACTATCCAGTCTTTCCCTGGATTCCAGTATGCTGGCGAGGACCCGCCTGGCATATTCAACGGTCTCGTCGGTAGAACCTCTCCGGGTCACCGTGTCGTTGAGCGCTTCTTCCCATTTCCTTTCGGCGATATCGATGGAATAAAGCGTTTGAAGGATTATCTCCCTGGCTTTTCTTCTTCGGCTCATCCCTTCTCGATCTCTTTCCAGAGACTGGCCATCTCGATCGCCGAAAGGGCGGCCTGCCATCCCTTGTTTCCCGCTTTACTACCGGCTCTTTCAAGAGCCTGCTCCTGCGTATCGGCAGTTATAATGCCGAATGTGACCGGTTTTCCCGATTCGATCGCTACACTTGACAGGTCCCTGACGACCTGGCTGGCCAGTATATCGAAATGCGGAGTATCTCCCCTTATCAGGGTGCCGACGCATATAACAGCGTCGACCTTGGTCTCTACCGCTTTTCTCGCGGCCTGCGGGACTTCGAATGATCCCGGGACCCTGTAGATCACTATATCCCCGTCATCTACGCCATGCCGTATCAGGCAATCCAGGGCCCCCGACAACAGATGCCCCGTTACCAGTTCGTTGAACCTGCCGACGACTACGGCCAGTTTCATGCCGGTCCCTATCAACTTTCCATTTCTCTCGATCGCCATATCCTCTCCTTTCGATGCTTTCCCGTACAAAAGTCAGTTATTCTTCCCCTGTCAGATCGCTGAACAGATGGCCCAGTTTTTCCCTCTTGGTCGAAAGATACCTGAAGTTCCGTGTGTTCGGAACAGTCTCGATCGATACCCTTTCGACTACCTCAAGACCATAAGCTTTCAACCCGATTATCTTCTTGGGATTGTTCGTAAGAAGCTCTATCTTGTGCAAACCAAGATCGGCGAGTATCTGGGCTCCGGTCCCGTAATCTCTCAGATCTGCGGGAAATCCCAGCTCTTCATTCGCTTCTACCGTATCCCTGCCCCTGTCCTGGAGTTCATACGCCCGTACTTTGTTGACGAGCCCTATCCCGCGCCCTTCCTGCTGAATATATAAAAGGACGCCACTTCCGCGCTCGGCGATCATTTTCATCGCCGCGTCAAGCTGATTGCCGCAATCGCACCTCAGCGAATGGAAAACATCTCCGGTCAGGCACTGAGAGTGGACTCGCACCAGAGCTTTTTCCTCTTTCCAGGGCTCTCCCATCACCAGCGCGACCGATTCCGATCCGTCTATCGTTCCTTCATACGCCAAAAGCCTGAATTCCCCGTACCTGGTAGGCAGGCTTGCGTCGGCGATCCTCTTGATAAGTTTTTCCTTTTTACGCCTGTATTCAATAAGATCGCATATAGTGATCATCCTCAGACCGAATTTTTCTGAAAAATCCCTTAGTTCAGCTCCCCTTGCCATACTTCCATCCTCGGCCATTATCTCGCAGAGGAGCCCTCCCGGCCGTAGTCCCGCCATTCTGGTCAGATCGACTGCGGCTTCGGTATGTCCGGCTCTGCGAAGTACTCCGCTATCGACTGCCCTGAGCGGAAATATATGCCCGGGCCTCGCGAGATCCTCCGGTCGCGTCCCCGGATCTATCAGGGCTTTGATAGTAACAGCCCTGTCGAAAGCCGAGATGCCGGTCGTGGTGCCGTGGATCGCGTCTACGGAGACGGTAAAAGGAGTATTCATCCTCGCCGTATTCTCCTGAACCATCATGCCGAGGCGGAGTTCGCCCAGCCGCTTGCCGAGAAGAGCGACGCAGATCAGTCCCCTCGCGTGCTTCGCTATAAAATTTATCTTTTCAGCATCTACTTTTTCGGCAGCCATGATGATATCGCCCTCGTTTTCGCGGCTCTCATCATCGACTACAATGACCATCTTTCCTTCGCGAATGTCCTCTAGAGCATCTTCAATCGAACTGAATCCTTCCACTGTCTCTCACCCCTTGCTCTGCCGTCTTTCCCTTGATCGAAAAGTTATCTACCTGATAATTTATCTATATATTTGGCAAGAATATCGACCTCGATATTCACTATTGATCCTGGAGAGAGATCTTCCAGCGTCGTATTCTCCCATGTGTGCGGTATCACGAACACTTTGAAACTCTTCTCACCCGGTTTCGGCCCGATGGTAAGGCTGATACCATCGACAGCGACCGAACCTTTCGCGACAAGATATCGCGAGATCCCGGGTGGCACCGATATCTCTATACTACCCGGATTTCTTGATATTCTTCTGACTTTCCCCGTTCCATCTATATGACCGTTGACAATATGCCCCCCGAGCCGGTCGTGGGGGCGCATCGCTCTTTCAAGGTTTACCCGCTGACCCGGTTTAAGCATCCCGAGGTTGGTCACTCGAAGCGTCTCAGGCAGAATATCGCATGAGAAACTGTCATCTTTTATCAGCGCGACCGTCTGACATGTTCCGTTTATGGCGATACTCTCTCCCCTGACCAGGTGCTCAATATCTGATTCGACGACGATCTTCGCCCCTCTTGAATTTCGCGAAAGAGAAAGCACCTTTCCAGTCGTCTCGACGAGTCCCGTAAACATCTACGATTCGACTCCCCTCACGATATCACCATATGAACCAAGTTCTTCCCTGTCATAAACAGCCATGATATCGTCTTCAAACCTCTCTAGCCTGAGCAGCCTTAATTTTCCCCTGTTGAACCAGTCAGGAACACCATTGTGCCGGTACCATCCCTTTCCATCTTCTCCCGACAGTACGGGAGCATGAAAAAGGATCAACCTGTCGACCGCGCCTTCGTTCATCATCGAAGTCGCCAGCATGCCTCCTCCCTCGACGAGAACGGATGTGATCTCCCTCGATGAGATATCCTCGATCCATGCCCCGATATCTATCATTCCATCTTTCTCCGGCAGTTCGATTACTTCCAATCCCCTGGCGGAGAATTCGGAGCGTTTTCTCCTGTCAGCGCCTGAAAGACAGTAAATCAGCAGACGGTCGGGAGTATCGGTCCACCGATGCCCGGCGGGAAAGGCAAACCTGGAATCGAACAGTATCCTTATCGGCGCGGAAAGGCTTTCGTCGAACATCCTCCTGTCAAGTATCGGATCGTCAGCATCGAACGTACCTTTTCCCACCGCGATCGATTCCAGCCATGACCTGAGATGATGGACTTCCCGCCTTGAGCGGTCCGACGAAAGATATCTTCCATCGGCCGCATTTAGCCCTCCATCGAGTGAAAGAGCAAGTTTCAGGACTATAAAAGGCCTGCCCGTTATCGCCTTGTGTATATATGGAAGATTCAACTGTAGCGCTTCGTCAGCCTTCGTTCCTGTATCGACCTTGATGCCTTTTTCCCGGAGCAGAGCGATCCCCTTCCCGCTGACCCTGCGATCGGGATCCTGGATACTGCATACTACCCTTGAGATCCCCGCATCGAGAATGGCATCGGTGCAAGGAGGCGTCTTGCCGAAATGGCAGCACGGTTCGAGGTTCAGATAGAGATCGCTCCCTCTCGCTTTCTCTCCGGCGCTGAGAATCGCTTCGACCTCGGCATGCGGTCCTCCCGCCCTCGCGTGAAACCCTTCTCCCACGATCTCTCCGCCCTGGACTATCACCGCTCCGACAAGAGGGTTGGGAAAAGTCCTTCCGATCCCTTTTTCCGCGAGATCGAGCGCCCTGGATATATATATATCTTCTTCGTGCAAAATCCGCAGGCTCCATGAAAATTTTATACCGGGGAAATGATGAGAAAAGCGCCGGTCCGCTCCTGGCTGGTCATCCGCGCGCAGAAGTTCCTGAACCTTCTCCCATCCAGACTTTAACTGTCGGTCCCGGAATTTCACCGGGTCAGTGGATTTTTACATCCATTCGCGGACTGTCACCGCCGGTGGGGAATCTCACCCCGCCCCGAAGGTCTATCAGGTATAATATTACCTGTATCACAATTATAGGAAAAATAATCCGGCTGTCAAGTAAGTATGATCTACAGTATCTTGAATCTGCTGACGAGTTGCTGAAGGCTCTCGGCCATCTGGTCAAGTTCCTGCGCTTCGCGCATCGTCTCCTCGACGCTGTTTGTCATACTTTCCGTGACTGTCAGGTGTTCACTGGCGGCATCAGCGATCTGCTGTATCATATCGCTGCTCCCTGTGACAAGATCCCTGATCTCGCTGAGAGCCGCTCCTGCCTCATTGGAAAGGACGGATCCCTTCTGCACCTCATCGACATTTTCTTTCATCGACGATATCATCTGGCGAGCGTCCTCCTGGATCGTGGTTATCTTCGAAGAGATCTCTTTCGTAGCGGCTACAGTTTTTTCCGCCAGCTTTCTTATCTCATCGGCGACCACGGAGAATCCCTTACCCTGCTCCCCCGCGCGGGCAGCCTCGATCGCCGCGTTAAGGGCGAGAAGGTTTGTCTGATCGGCGATTTCATCGATCACGTTGATTATGATAT
Source organism: Candidatus Krumholzibacteriota bacterium (assembly GCA_016932415.1). NCBI lineage: Bacteria > Candidatus Krumholzibacteriota > Candidatus Krumholzibacteriota bacterium. The sequence continues at coordinate 41,588 of JAFGCX010000034.1, read as the reverse complement.
CGATCTCCTTCGAGCTGTGCCCGAGGTCCTTCATCATCTGCGTGGAATCTTCTATCTTCGAACTGACCTTGTTCATCCCGGTAAGCGACCTTTTGACTACTTCTTCACCTTTCAGTGCCGAATCCATCGCCTGTTTCGTCACTTTGGCAGCGTTTATCGAGTTTTGTGTTATCTGCCGCGTATTGACGCTGATCTCCTCCGTCGTTGTCGTCACATGCTGGGAAGTCCTCGAAAGTCGCGAGGAAGTATCGGCCACTTTCCTGCTCGCGTCGATCACCTGCTGGAGCGCGAGGCTCATATCGTTGGCCATGATATTGATCGAACTCGTCAGGTCGCCTATCTCGTCGTCGCTTGCGATCTCCATCCTTACGGTGAAATCACCAAGGGCAAGAGTCTGCGCGAAATCCCTCAGTTTCAGAATCGGTTTAATAAGTACATTACCGCTGATTATGGAAATGATCGTCAACGCGACTCCATAGACGAGCAGGGTTATGAGGTTGAATATCCTGTTGTTCTGGAGCACGCTGTTGACCCTCTCAAGGGATACCTTGAGAGCTATCGTTCCGAGCGATTTCCCATCGACTACGACATTCCTGTAGATGAACAGGCCTTCGCTGCTCCTCTTGAGAAGAGCATCGTCATTCTCCGGTACCGGTTCGAGGGGCACTCCGCCGTCACCGGTTTTCTCGCTTGCATAGGTCGTGACCAGTTCACCGCTGTCGTCATAGACCGACACCATCTTCAGTTCCTTCATCTGCGACAGGGATTCAAGCGTTTCGAGAGTCGCCCCGTAGTCATTGAACTCGAGGCTGGCTCCTATATTGAACGCGATGATATTGGAGATGTCGAGCATCTTCGTCTCAAGGTCAGCGTTTGCCATGTTCCTGTAATGAATTTCTTCGTATACCCCATGAATTATCGTTATGATCATGACAATAACGAATGTAGAATAGATCAGTCTGCTTCTGATCGATCCAAGATGAAAACGCAATTTCATCATCCACCTCTCGATATCTGGAAACGTCATATTCTGTCTATGAAGGATATTCGGATGGACTACCCGACAACTTGATTGATTTTATATTTTTTTTTGGCTGCCCGCCTTCGGAGAGGACCGGGGAGATCGGACGGCAAGCGGCTGTGGCAGGAACGGTACCGGTCACTCGCTTAACAGGGCAGAGATAAATGATTGAGAATCAAACGGTTCGAGATCAAGGACTCCCTCCCCGACTCCAGTGAAGAGGACAGGTACGCGAAGATCCCTCTGTATCGGAATTACTGCTCCACCCTTTGCTGTACTGTCAAGTTTAGTCAGGATGAGTGCCGTCACCGGAAGGGCTTCGACAAAGACTTCAGCCTGTCGGATACTGTTCTGCCCCGAGTTGGCGTCTATTACGAGCCAGGCCTCGACCGCGGCCTCCGGCATCCTCGAACCGATGACCCGGAATATCTTTTTCAACTCTTCCATCAGGTTTGATTTCGTGTGAAGCCTTCCGGCAGTATCAATGATAACAGTTCCGATCCCCTTTGCGATGGCTGAGTTGACGGCATCGAAAGCTACCGCCGCGGGATCCGACCCCATTTCCTGCCTGACTATCGGAGAACCTGTTTTCTTTGCCCATAATTCAAGTTGTTCTATCGCAGCGGCCCTGAAAGTATCGCAGGCAGCCAGCAGGACGTCCTCTCCGTCAGCTTTGAAACGGCTTGCGAGTTTTCCGATAGTCGAAGTCTTGCCGACTCCGTTGACTCCTGTCATTACTATCACTCTGGGGGATCCTTCAGGGATTGTATACGGTGGGACATCTTCGATCTCTGACATCAGTTCGTCATTTATGACTTTGAGGAAATCTTCCGCGCCACTCCCCTGCGCCCGCTGCTTTTCCTTCACTTTTTCTATTATCCTCTCGGTAGCTTCGACCCCGAGATCGGCTGAAAACAGAAGATCCTCAAGATCCCGTGCGGCATTTTCGTCTAAAGTACCTGACGAGAATATTTTTCTAAGCGGAGCGAAAAGACGCTCTTTCGTCTTTCCCAATCCCCTGACGATCCTTTTCATCCCGATATTTCTTCCCTAATTGGAAGCAACCGGCGCTTCGACCATCGCCTCGGCGGGAGCTGTCCTGTTCTGAAGGACCGATTCTACCTCGGTCAGATCCACGGAGACGATCTTGGAGACACCCTTCTGTTCCATCGTCACTCCGAACAGCATGGTTGCCGCTTCCATAGTACGTTTGTTGTGGGTGATTATGATAAACTGCGTTTCATCCGAGAACTTTTTAAGCATCCGGACGAACCTCTGTATATTGGCATCATCAAGAGGAGCGTCAACTTCGTCGAATATACAGAATGGAGATGGTTTGGCCTTGTAAAGAGCGAACAGCAGCGCCATTGCCGTCAGGGCGCGCTCGCCTCCGGACAGCAGCGAGATATCCTGAAACCTCTTACCTTTAGGCCTGGCTGATATTATTATCTCGGCTTCAAGCGGGTCGGTCCCCTCTTCAAGCGCTAGAGAAGCCTCTCCTCCTTCGAACAGGACTGTGAAGATCTCGCTGAAATACTCTTTGACGATGTCAAAAGTCTCGATGAAAAGTTTCCTGGCGCGGCTGTTGATACGGCTGATAGCTTCGCGCAGCTCTTCTTTAGCCTTATCGAGGTCCTCTTTCTGCGCGATAAGAAAATCCAGCCTGTTCTTCTTCTCATCGTATTCCTCGATAGCAGCAAGATTGACCGGACCAAGACTTTCGAGTTTTTTCTTCTCCCTGTCGAGCATCTCCCGGGTGATATTCTTTTCTTCCTCGGTCAGAGGAATCTCCGTGCCTTCAAGATATGAGCCGAGGTCCTCCTGATATATCTCGAACCCGCGTTCGACGAGATCCTTTATTCTTGTATCTATGGTGCTCAGCCTGATCTTCACGTCGTTGATCCTTGTGAAGATCCTCTCTTTTTCTTCCTGCCTCGTCTTGAGATCCTTCTCCATCAGCGAAATCCCGCCGCGCATATCATCGAGGATATCCCGAAGCTCATCGATATCCTTCTGACTTGACCTTTCCTCCTCGAGAAGAGCCGATACAACGGCCCGTTCCCGTTCGATATCGCCGCCAAGCCGGGCAAGTTCTTCTTTCGATGTGGTTATCTCCTCGTTTCTCTGCTGCATTATACTGCTGAACTGTTTCTCCATCTCGCCCAGTCCCCGGATCTCTTCTTTATGTTTATCCAGTGATCCCTTGAGAGACGCGAGCCTGACCTTTCTTTCGGTAAGAGCCGCTTCCAATTCATTTCTGCGTCCGGTCAGCATGGAAAGCTCCGATTCGATCTTCTTCGAGTCCGAGACATCACCATTATCCTGACGCATCGCCATGGAAAGCCTGAGTTCCTCAAGCTTCGTAAGCGTCTCGACCCTTGAATTCTCGATCTCGTCAAGAGACTTCATTAAAAGTGAACATTTCTCCTTTTTCATTATGAAATCGCGTTCGACTTTCTGAAGTTCCTCCTGATCTCCGGCAAGAGCGCTTCTCATTGCCACTATCTTTTGATCAATATCGACAAGCAGGTTTCTCAGCCTTTCTTTCTCAGCTCTTTCCTTTTCGCAAAGTATCTCTTCCGATGCGACCGTCTCTTTCAATCCATCGATATTGCTCTGCATCTTTTCTATTTCCCCTGAACGCCCGATCAATGATATCTCTTCCGAAGAATTGCAGGAATAATAGATTCCCTTTCCCCGGCAGAAATATATCCCTGAAAGAGTCACGGCATCGAACCCCCGCCCCTCCTCCGATTCCACGAACTCAAGCGCTTTCTTCGGATCATCGAACAGATATGTGCCGCCAAGAAGATTTTCTATCATACTTTTTCTTGATTCCGGCACTTCCACAAAACCGCTCAATCTGCCTATCAATCCTGGAATAACCCCGGGTGGAGAGGGGATTCCCCATCCATCGGCCTTTTCAAGAAAAAACCTGACGCTGCCCCTTCTTTTTTCGGAGATCTCCGATATCAGCTCCATCGCGCCGGGAAGATCGTCGACCACTATGCCATCGCTCAGTCCACCCAGGACGGCTTCCAGTGCCACCCTGTACTTTTCATCGATCTTCACCATCTCGGCCAGCGGGCCTTTTACTCTTAAATCTCCCTTTTTAAGAAGATATCTCGCTCCTCCGGGAAATCCCTCGAAATCTTCTTTCATCCTTGAATAGAGTTCATGACGGCTGATCATTCTCGCCAGTTCCGTCTTCTTTTCGGATAACACTGATTCTCTTTCAGGCAGCCTCCTGTCCACTCCCTGGAGTTGATCGTAAAGATCACCTCGTTCTTTCTCCAGGTCGGCCAGGGACACCTGCCGCTGCCTGAACCTTTGATCCATCTCCCCGAAAAGAGCCGATACCTCTCCGACCTGAGCCTCAAGTCCCGTCACTCTCTCTCGCATTTCGAGCGATCTGGCGTCAAGTTCTTTCAGTACCGTTTCATAGTGTTCCTGACTGCTCTGGACCCTTACCTTATCCTGAAGGAAATCGAGCTGCGTCTGTTTCAGATCGATCAGTTCATTCTTCATTCTTTCGATCTTGACAGATATTTCCTCGAATCTTCCACCAAGCGCCCTGATAGCATCCTCTTCCTCCCTGGCCTGCTCGGAAGTCCCTTTCTGTTCTGTGATCACGCCGGATATCCTGTCCGAGATCTTTTCGAGTCTCGCGCCCGCTTCCTCGATCTCTCTCAGAGCCCGTTCTATCTTCCTTTCCGCTTCACCCTTGCGCTCGGTATATTGGATGATCTTTTCCTCTGAACCCTGGATCTTCCTTCGCACCTCATAACGCTCATTCTGGAGTTGAGAATTTCTTTTTTCGTTCTCTACTAGGAGGAATTTTTTCTCTTCGACTTCTCTTTCAAACTGGCTGAGAGAATCTCCCCCTTCAGCGGACAATTCATTAGCCTGCGAAAGTTCCGACTCGGCCGCTCTTTTTTCCGCGAGAAAGGCGGAGAGATTTTTCCTTAGCTGTATAGTCCCCCATTCCTTTATTCTTTCGCTGATCTTCCTGTAGCGCCTGGTCTTTCCGACCTGATACCGCAACGACCTGACATTCTTGCCAAGTTCCTCGAGGATATCGTCGAGACGGACGAGATCTGCTTCAGTCAGCTTAAGCTTCCTTTTCGCCTCTTCCCTGCGCATCCTGTACTTGACGATACCCGACGCTTCTTCGAACATATTCCTTCGCTCGCCGTGAGCATCGTTCAATACGTATTCGACCATCTCCTGCTCGATGACCGCGTATGAATGGCTTCCCGTCCCGGTATCGGCAAAAAGCTCCCTGATATCTTTCAATCTGCAAGGGGTCTTATTGATGAAATACTCACTTATCCCTGAACGGTAGACCTTTCTGGTGATAGTGATCTCCGCGTAGTCGATCGGAAAGACTCCCTTTTCATTATTGATCGTCATCGAGACAGTAGCGAAACCTGTCGGTTTGTGAAGCTGCGTTCCGTTAAAGATGACATTTTCCATCTTATTGCTTCGAAGCTGACGGGCGCTTTGTTCTCCAAGGACCCATCTTACAGCGTCGACCACATTGGTCTTCCCACATCCATTCGGACCCAGAATAGCCGTTATTCCTTTATTGAAATCCAGCGTGACGGGAGACATAAATGATTTGAACCCCACCAATTCCAGTCTGTTCAGACTCACCTCAATCAACCTCCGCGACCGGTGTCTTGCACCTTCCCTAGTTATATTTCACATTCATTACTCTGGCTTCAGCTATCCTTCTGAAGGAGAGAAGCTCCGTACGCATCGCTTCAGCTTCCTCCTTCGTCCTGAATTCACCTATATACACCCTGAACCATGTTCTTCCCTTCAGTTCAACTTCCATTATCCGCACATCGTAATTCTTTTTCTCGAAATAGTCGCTTTCGGTCCCTGCTCTACCGATATCGAGAAAAGAAGCTATATGTACCGAATAATAAGTCCCCTCTGGAGCTATCGTGACCTCCCCGGGAGTGGCCTTTTCATCCGGTGAATCATCCACCCTCGTCTCCGGTTTTTGATCATCCGGAACGTCCGCGGTCTGAAGCCCGCTTCCCTCAGTCGACATCCCGGCGTCCTGTCCGGAAGAAACAGCCCCGGTTTCTACCTTATCCCCTTCTTCGGCGACCTTTTCCCCGGCCGGTTCCTGATCGTCCTTCTGCGCCATCTCCCTCGCGTCCTGTTGTTTAAGGACAAGTTCCGACATCCTGTCTGTACCTTCTTTTTCCTGGACAGACTTGTCGATCGTCAACCACCATATGATAAAGATTACTATCAGTGTCGAGATGATGATGATGGCAAGTCTTGGAACGTTTATCCTTCTGTTCTCTTTCCTCGAGACCGAGTCGATCTCGTCCGATTTCTCTATGAATTCCGGTTTGATCTCCTCGTCAGGTGATTCGGGGTCGAGGATCTCCGATTCAGGTTCGAGGTCTATTATCTTCTCATCTTCGATCTCTGCCTCTTCGCCGGCGGCCGTTTCCTTTCCAGAGCAGAAACAGACCAGGTCCGGTGAAGGCAATTCAGGCCCGATATCCTTCAGGACTTTCTGAAGTTCCCCTTCTTCCATCTCTTCTATGCTGCAACAGAGAAGTACGCTGTCCACGTACTGTCTCAGCGGGTTTATCGCCTTGTCTTCCGTATAAAGCGTGGAACAGTATATGACTATATCCGATTTGCTCGACAGGTAATCCTTGATCTTTCCAAACTCCTTCAGGGCAAACGGCACCGTCCTCGATACGGGGAAAGATCCTGGACCGGCTATGTGAACACCGTCTATACCTGTCGGTTTCATGACTGATTTAAGAGAGCTTCCATAGAGCAGCAGGTCAAGAAATCCATGGTCTTCGATATCACCCGACAGACCGTTCATCCCCGGGCTCAGGAAATCCGCGTCGACGATTATCACCCTTTTACCGTTCTTCGACAGCAGATGACCTATCTGCAAGACCGAAAAATCCCTGGCGATCCGGCTCTCGAGCATCGACATGGCAAGGACGGAGAATCCCTCTCCTTCCACCATTCTTTTTTCAATAGATTCCTCAACATTACGAAAATGGTCGAGATTTCGCGAAGAAGAGTAATCTCCCTCCTCCATGAAGGCGTACATCTCTTTCTCATCGAGAAAGATCGAGTAACCGCCTCCACCACAGGGTCCTGAAAGACCATCTTCGACATTTCCGTACTCTTCATCGCCCATGATAATCACTACCTCCCTGAAATCTCCTTGATTCCCATTGCCAGGCTCTTCCCGATGATCTCTTCCTCTTCGCCTGTCACAGTCCTGAGATCCAGATATATCGAATCATCCTTGATCCTCACGAGGATCGCCGGATCAAGCCCGCGAAGCAGCGCCGAAAGCTTTACCGCCACACCTGGATCCAGTTCGATCCTGACAAGTATGGTCGGAAGAGGATCTATCGGAAAACTCCCTCCCCCGATCGATGATTCTCCCTCGACAAGAGTCACTTTACAGCCAGGGGACAACTTTTTCGATAAAACGGCGGAAAACTTTTCAGCTTTTTTCCCGATCGATTCAACGCTCTCCAATATCATATTGATCGCCGGGATCTGGTCGGTCCGGCCGGTCCAGTACTGGAGCAATACAGCTTCAAGAGCTGCCAGGGTCAGTTTATCCACTCTTAGAGCCCTGCTGAGATGATTTTTCCTCAGTCTTTCAACAGGTCCCGACCTGCCTGCTATCAGTCCGGCCTGCGGTCCACCGAGAGCCTTGTCCGCACTGAAACACAGGATGTCCACACCGCTTTTGATCAGCGCGCCAGCGTCCGCCTCGCCCTCGGGTCCTCCCTTGCCGAAAGGAAAGAGTATTCCGCTCCCCTGATCGTACATTACCGGGATATCGTTTGCTCTTCCGATCTCGACCAGTTTTTCAAGTTCCACATCGTCCGTATATCCAAGGATCCTGTAATTACTCGTATGGACCTTAAGAAGAAGAGTCGCGCCCCTTTCTATCGCTTCCTTATAATCCCCCGGGTGAGTCCTGTTTGTCGTACCTACCTCGATGACCTGCCGCGCTGCCGATGACAGTATCTCAGGCAGTCTGAAGCTGCCTCCTATCTCGACCAGTTCTCCCCTGGAGACTGCGACAGCTCCCTCACCGGCGAATGTATTTACGGCAAGAAGCACTGCCGCGGCTGTATTATTCACTACCAGCGCGCTTTCCGAACCGGTAAGAAGACTGAGAAGCCTCGCCGCCTTTGCGTCGCGCTCGGTCCTCTGTCCGCTGGCCATATCGATCTCAAGATCCACGTATCCAGCCGAAACATACTCAAGGGCTGATCGGGCCGATTCGCTCAACACCGCTCTGCCGAGATTTGTGTGCAGCACGACTCCCGAAGCGTTTATGACCCTTCTCGGATGTACCGCGCTTATCGATCCGATCTCTTCGGCAACCGCGGTGACTATCTCACCGAGTATTATTTCGCTGCTCTTGTCTTCAGCCGTATCCTTCAGTAATACCGCGCGATACGCGTCAATCTTCTCTCTGACGATCCTCGTGATACCATTCCTCGAGTAATTCGAGATGAGTGAAGAGACCTGCTCGTCGCCGAGGACCTTCTCTACTGAAGGGAGCTTTTTCAGACTTGTCTGGATAAACTTCTCCGTTTTGATAAAAATAGACATAAAATAAATATAAACTCGCCATTTTCTACCATATATTGTGGCAACCGTCAACTATTATCTCAATATATTGTTAAATCGACGATATTATTGAAATTCTTCATCTTCAACAGATTTCCACTATCTCGTCAAATCAGACTTGAAGAGTACACAACTATATGTTAGACAATAAATAACTGCGATCATTCCGGACTGGCCGGTTTGGACCGGCATCAATGCTACCGGTGAATTTTCCACCGTGGCAACCGGACATTAAATGATCGATCAGAAGGAGGATCGGATGAACCGCGCCCGGACCTGCCGAATAGCCGCACTGACCTTCATTATCCTGCTCTCAGGATGTGCTTCGAAACAGACTTCATGGGAGCGTCTTTACCTCCGTTTGAGCGAGGATCCGGGAAAAGCCGACGCGACAGTACTTACAGGCAGAAAGATCGTTATCGATCCCGGCCATGGAGGATATTTCGAAGGAGCGACCGGAATCGATTCGCTCACTGAAGCGGAAGTCAACCTTGGCGTCGCCCTCTATTTATGGGGACTTCTCAACGATGCCGGAGTTGATGTCGTCATGACAAGGACGAATGACCGGGATTTTCTTCCTGACAGCTCCCTTGCTCTCGGAGACGATCTCGCTGAAAGGACCAGGGTCGCCAACTCCTTCGACCCGGATGTCTTTTTATCGATACATCATAATTCCAATATTTCTCTCGACAGAAAAAAGAACAGCATAGAAGTCTATTACCGCGCCACAGATCCTGACGCTTCGATGGAACTGGCGACGGACATACAGACGCACCTGTCTAGAAACCTCGGAATAGAGGGATCGTCAATAAAACCTGGAAGCTACTATGTTCTAAGAAATTCTCTCGCCAGGGCCTCTGTGCTGGGAGAGGCCAGTTACATCTCGCATCCGGGAATCGAAAAGAAACTGAGGATCTCATCAAAACAGAGACTTGAAGCGGAAGCGTATTTCCTCGGCCTGATATCATATTTCTCCAGGGGCATCCCCGTAATCAGTCCGGTTGACCTCCCGGGGGACACTATCGGTCGACCGGAGATTATCTCTTTTACAGTGGCCCCTGGCGCCTCGATACCTGTAGACCCCTCCTCGGTCGGCATTCTGGACAATGGCAGAAGAGTCCCCGCCGTCTGGGATCCTTTGCTCGGCAGGATATCATACGCCCTGCCTTACGACGCCCCAAACGGAAAATACCGTTTTCAGGCTTACGCGAGAAGCATCCTTGGCGGCAGCTGCCTCAGTACGCCGTTTGAGATCTTATTAACCAGGCCGGCAAGACATATAATCGCGTTACCTTTTGAAAATTCGGCAGGACCTTATCTCTCGCTTTCCGTAAAGATACTCGATCAGTTTGGCGAGCCTGTAGCTGACGGACAGCCTTTAAAGGTGACACTGACGGGATCGGGAAAAGTGCTGAAAGGAAGATCTAAAAAAGGAGTCTTCCGATTCAGATCGGCAAGGAGTTCTCTCGACCAAGGACTTATATTCGAAGTCCCCGGTCTCTGCGACACGCTCTTTTTCACCCCTGGCGATGACCGGATGACTCTTTCTCTTATAGTAACTGACCGTGCAAGCGGAAAAGATATCGATGACGCCGCTGCCTTTTTCCCTGACGGGACTCTGTGCGCGGCCGGCGCCGCCGGAGTTCTGTCGATCCCCGCCTCTCTTTCCGCGAGTCCGATCACGATAACCGCCCCCGGCTATCGCCGGGTCGAGCTTGATGAGATCGCACCTGCCGGCGACACCGGTCGGACTGTGGTCATTCTTGAACCCCTCCTTGGTGGAATATTTCATGGCAAGAAGATCGTGATCGATCCTGCCGGGGGAGGTACGGAAGATTCCGGCCTGGGACCGATGCGGCTCAGGGGAGCGACTGTCAACCTCGATATCGCCAAACAGATGAGGGATATCCTCACGACAGCCGGGGCAGAAATCATCCTCACGCGCGAGGGGGAGGAATCACTTTCGCTCGACGACAGGATCGAAAGGACAAACAGGTTTCGCGGAGATCTCGCCCTCGGCCTCTATTTCGGTTCAGAATTGCCCGCAGGATCGGACGAGCCGCTCTTCCTGCATTACCCGGGAAGTGAAAAGGGTAGCAGGATAGCTGGCAGCCTGAAAGAGATGTCCGGCAATATTCCACCTTTTAAAAATCCCCTGATATCGGAGTCGTCCCATCTCTTTCTCCAGCAGACCAATCTTCCCGCGTGCGAGATCCATGCCGCGCTGAACGGAGAGACGGAAAAGATATTCTCCTCTCAGCTCTGGCGACAGATGCAGGCCAACTCCATCGTAACCGGCCTGGCAAGGTTTTTTGCCCCTGACCCAACGATTTTTCACAGTCATGACATAACCATATCAAGATCCGGATCGCCAGTTCGGGGCGCTATCGTATCTGTCGACGGTCTTTTCACCTCGATGACTGACGATAACGGCGTCGTTTCATACGGGCTCCTGGACGAAGGATCCCATATCCTGTCTATCATCCTTCCCGGAAATGAAAAGATGATATTAAGACATTTACAGTTACCAGGCGCCACCGAAGGCAATTCGATGATCGACGTCGATTTATGAGCCGATATGCTTATCAGGGATATCGCCACTGGTTGACTATTGAGACCTCATAGCTGATATTCATAGAAAAGGCTGGGTAGTCCGGGAAATGGGAAAAATAGTAGAATACGACAGAAAACTCACAAAGAGACTCATCCTGACGATCCCGATCGCTCTGATCACTCTTCTTCTCCTACTTTTCAGCGCTGAACGTTCCAGAGTCGTGGACAGGATATTTTCCGTAGGTTACGAAGGAGAAGAGAGGTTTGTACCGGAAATAACTATCATCGACGACAGAGGGATAGAGGCAGAGGTCTTTTCCGAGGAACGCCACGACATCGTCGTTCGCGAAATGGACCTGGTCAGCGAAGAAGAGGAAGATATTGAGGAAGAAAACCCCCGGATCTCCACTGCTCCCGAAAAAGAAATCGAAGAAATCACCTTCGACGAAGTGATCGATGATAACTACGTCCGCACCTATCCCTCCCATACCGATGTACCTTACAGGCAGGATTATGTGATACTCCGGATGATCCAGCCGGAATATCCTCAGGACGCGATGTTAAAGAGATCTGAAGGGTATGTCCTGGTCGAGGTATATATCAATGAGAGAGGTCTGGTCGATGAGGCATATGTGAGAAAAGTCTTCGGAATGAAAAGTTTCGAAGAAGCTTCGATCAAAGCTGTTCGCCAGTTTGAATTCAAACCTGTCATCGAAGACGGAACGCCAAGATCGTTCTGGATAAGTTTTCTCATCAGTTTCAGACTGACAGGTTGACCGGTTCTTTCGCCCCTACCCGGGACTGTTTCTACCTGTGGAGCGTCAGGGTCATGTAATCAATGACTTTTTCATTTCTGATCGTGTAGAACAGGATCCCTTTTCCCGAGACGAGTTCGATGTATTGATGCTGGTTATTCTCCAGGGACTTTGACATCTCTTCCCTTATGGAACTTCCATTCCGCCTGCTTTGCGCGACGGCTTCCAGCATTTTTCTGACACCGATATATCCGCCTATGACGAATCGATTGACATCGACCGCCTGCCTGTCCGTAAAGGCGGCAGCAGATCTGTATGCCTCTTCATCATCCTTGAGATCGATTACTGCCGGGAAGACAGCGCCTTCCATGTCCCGACCTGCCATTCGGAGCAGATTATTCGAGTTCCACGCGCTGGTTCCGAGCAACTGGACGCCGAATTCATAGAATGACAGCTGTGGAAGGATCAGAATCAGGTCTTCCACGTCGGAAGCTATGAACAGCGCGTCGGGATCGGCACCGCGCAGGCGTTCGATATTTACCTTGAAATCTGTATTGCCCTGGTCGTAATAATCGCAGACGACCAGAGAGGCACCGAGCAGTTCCACCGACTCACGGAAAAGAGCCTCGTATTCTCTTGAACGATGCCCATCGGCTGAAAGGAAGGCGATCCTTCTTTTTCCCATGATCGAACAGGCGATCCTCGCGAGAGCGATCAACTCGGCATCTGAACTGGTCCGCGCCTGGAAGATATGATCTCCGATCCCGTCGATACCTTCTTCGGAAGCGACTGGAGAGTATAGAACAACTTTATTGAACTGGGCGGCCTGCGCCGCGGCAATAGTGGAAGAACTCAGGACTCCCCCGACAAATGACGTCACTCCTTCTTCCCTGATCATTCTTTCAGTCAATTCGCGGGCTTCCAGGGCGCTCCCCTTTGTATCACCGACAACGATCTCTATATCGATTGTTCCCATCATCCGGGCTTCAGTCATTGCCGTCGAAGCTCCGGAGAGAAATGCCTCTCCAAGACGGCCGAATCTCCCGCTCATGGGGCAGAGAAGACCGATCGTCCGGCTATCGCCATTCTGCGTCTTTTCGATCTTTCTGTCGAAAGCAGGTACGGTCCTGCTTGTTATCAGGCGGTCAGGCATCACCCTGAGAGAGTCGGCGGCAATGAGCTGGCGTCTCAGAGATGAGACCCGGGACGTATCACTTCCCGCCAGCGCGTAGGAAAGTGATTGTTCGAGTATTATATCGATTCCAGGAATCGAAGCGTAGTCGACCCTAAGCTTGTCCAGCTGGCTTTCTGAAAGCAGGCTGGAGATCCGGGCAAGCAGGATCCTTGTCTCCTGATATTCCGAATCATTCATCCCGGCGCCTATGGCATCGAGAAGTTCTTCGGCGGCATCCTGATATCTGCCATTTTCCATGTCGACCCGGGCGAGAAGCCGCAGTGCCTCTCTTCTGTCAGATGGAGAGGCGTCTCCACCGGCGAGTGGAAGAAGGACTGTCCTTGCCTCGGTCAGATACCCGAGATTCAACGACGCTTTTCCGACGCAGATCCTTACCTCTGGTATTTCACTGCTTCCCCCGTATTTTTCAATATAGAGAAGGCCCTTCTTCCTGATTTCCTTATGATCCTCCTCAAATACGGAAGTCCTTATCTTCGTAAGAAGCCCTTCCCTGATCTCATCATCTGACTTTTCCGTCTGGACCGCTGGCGGGACCGACGCGCATGAAAGGTAGACAAGAACCAGGAATAATAAAGATCTCATCCTCATAAAGACATCCTTAACGCGAGAAATTGCCTGATCCCAGATATGACAACGCCAGTTGATGGTATTCCCGCGCCTGTTCGACAAGCCTGGACCGCGAATCCGCGTCGATCTTTTTCTTCACGGACCCGGGAACACCGGCGACCAGCGATCCGGGAGGTATGACGGTATTCTCGAGCACGACACTGTTAGCCGCTATGATCGATCCCTCTCCGATCTCCGCTCCGTCGAGGACTACCGCGCCCATACCAATCAACGATCCGTTCCCGATCATGCAGGAGTGAAGCACTGCTCCGTGCCCGACAGTCACATTATCTCCTATTATCAGCGGCGGACCTCCAGTCGTCACGTGACAGACGCAGCAATCCTGAATGTTCGTCGATTCGCCGATGCTGATCTTCCAACAGTCACCCCTCACGACCGCCCCATGCCACACGCTCGACCGGTTGCCGATAGTCACCTCTCCGATTACGCTCGCGCTGCCGGCTATATATACATCACTGCCGATGACGGGGCTGATCCCCTGAAAAGGCTCGATCAACAGATTCCTCCTATAGATCAATATCTCCGAATTCGCCCGGGTCGAGTTCCCTGAAATGTTTTTTGATCTCTTCCCCGGCGTTCTTCCCGACTTTCAGGTCCCTTTTGAATTTATGAAAAAGTTCCTTCTCCATGAAAAGCGGTGAACCGCAGCGCAGCGCCAGCGATATCGAATCACTCGGTCTGGCGTCTATATAAAAGACTTCCTCTCCTCTTTGAAGGATGATCCGCGCGAAGTATGTGTCTTTCTGCATCCCTGTTATCTCGATGGCGCTCACGACAGCTCCGAGTTCCTCGACTATCAGTTTGAGCAGATCATGCGTCATAGGTCTTTCAAAAGTACTGCCGGAGAGGGCAGTATAAATTGCAGACGCCTCAGCGGGACCTATCCATATCGGCATTATCTCCTCATCACCCTCCGCCTTGAGAAGGACGACGGGATGCTCCCTCTCCTTGTCGATCGCTATCGCGCTTACGTAGACCTGGATAAGTTCCATCGCGGTCTCTACTCGCTTTCCTTCTTCATCTCTTCATGGACATTTTCAATCGATTCGAATTTAGGATGTTCCTTGTGAAGATTTTCCAGCATCCATTCAGCCGATTTGGCGACTTCAGAATCAGGATATTTTTCCAGGAGTTCGTTATACGTCCTCTGCGCCTGGGTGAGGTCCTTCAGTTCTTCTCCATAGACGAATCCGATCATAAAAAGCGCCTGCGCGGCATATTTATGTTCCGGATATTTGTTGACGAGTTCCCTGTAATAAAGAACGCGGGTATACGCGGCGTCTTCAGCCTGGGCGATCTCCCAGAGCTGCTCGGGAGTCCTGGTCGTCGCGATGACGACTTCCTGGGCATAATTTACCGGTTTGAATTTATCTCTCAATGACTCTATCTCGACCTCCATCGAGGCTTTCGCTTTTTCCTGCTTTATTATATCGATTATGCTCTTTCTCACCTCGGAAAGAGGTTTTAACGATTCCGGTTTTTTATCGTTTATGCGAACGAGCGAATATCCCTTTCTATGTTTGATAACATCGCTCATCTCGCCTGTTTCGAGGTCTTTAATAGCGTCATTGAACTCCTTTGAATCACCGATGAATTTGACATAACCGTCAGTGTTGAAATAACCGAGCGACCCGTAAGCTTCCGCCGAGGATTTGTCCTCTGACTCGGCTTTGGCAATGGCGCTGAATTTTTCCCCATTTTCGATCCTTTTCTTCCAGGCGACGCATTTCATGCTGTCGACGGAAAAAATATGCTGGGCTTTTATTATCGCCTTGTTTGTGTACCTTTCTTCATGGTCTTTATAATACGATTCGATCTCTTCATCAGAGATCTCGATTTTATCGAAGATCTGCTTTTTGTAATAGGCGGAGACGAGCACCTTCCTCGTCACGACCTCTATCTGTTTCTTCGTCTCGGGATCATTCGCGAGATTCATGTTTTTCGCGGCAAGGAAGAGCAGTTCATCATTTATTACCATATCGACGAACTTCGCCCTTCCTCTCGGTCCTTTGAAATCATCTTTCTGATTTTCGGGCAGGGTCTCGAAGATCTCGTCGATCTCACTTTCCGTCAATTTCCTGTCTCCGATCCTGGCGGCAACGCCTTCATTGATCTGCAGGGGTTTGTCCTTTTCCCCGCATGATACGAGAATCAATCCCGGTATCATTAAAAATACTGCCAACAGTATTTTTTTCCCTGTCATTTCGACCTCCTGTTGCTCTCTGTCCTAAAGAATCTCCTTTTTTCCTTCTTTTTCCATCTTCTCGACCAGACTCCTGACGCGCTGGCTTTCTCCCTTGCCGCATACCATGACTGTATCGCCATCTACAACTATTATCAGATCTTTCACTCCAATAGCCGCGATCGTTCCTCCCGGATGAAAGAAGAGATTGCCCGTCGAATCGATCGATTCGACTTTTCCCGGGCTTCTGTTCCCGTCTTCGTCCGCGGGAAGAATATCATAGAGAGCGTCCCATGATCCGACGTCGTTCCAGCCGAGATCGGCGGGTATGACCGCCACATTATCGGCTTTCTCCAGTATCCCGTAATCGACTGATACCGCCGGCATCAATGGATATTGATGGCCGACTGTATCGATGAACCGGTTTGATCCTATCGCTTCGGAGATCCTCTCGAGCGGTTCCGTTCCCTCAGGGACAAACCTTTTCCAAGCGTCGAGGAATACTGACGGCCTCCACATGAAGATCCCGCTGTTCCAGTAATATCCGCTCCTGTTTATATAATCGCGAGCCTTTTCTATTTCCGGTTTTTCATGGAATCTGCTGACTGAATAGATATCGCCATTTCCACCATCCAGGGGGCTACCCGATTCTATATAGCCGTATCCCGTGGAAGGATAAACCGGCCTGATTCCGAAAGTGATCAGAATATCCTGCTTCGAAGCTATCACGGCAGCTTGCCTGACGACTCTTTCAAATGACGAAGCATCGTTTATTATATGATCTGACGGACAGCAGAGCAGAGGTTCATCATCTCCCGCTGCCAGGGCCATCGCCGCCGCTACGGCAAGGGAAGGGGCGGTGTTTCTTCCGGCAGGTTCGGGAAATATATTGGCTTCGGGTATCAGTGGAAGCTGCTGGTGGACCAGATCGACCTGGCTCTCGACGGTAAGGACGAATATCTTCGAGGGGTCGATCAGTGATGAGACCCTGTCAAATGTAACTGACAGCATTGTTCCAGAACCGGATATATCTATAAACTGTTTCGGTCTCTCAGCTCTGCTCAAAGGCCAGAAGCGTTTACCTTTTCCTCCTGCAAGGATGGCAGCGTACACTATATACCCCACAATCAGGATCGAAAGCGACAGAAATGATTCAACCAGGCTTGATATTATACGGTATCATCCATCGATAATTCCCGAAATATCGATATATTTACCGAGTATGGCGAAGAATTCCCTTCGGATCTCATCGAGAGCTTCTTTATCGGTCGCTTCGAACCTCAGGACCAGCACAGGTTGAGTATTCGAAGCCCTTATCAGACCCCATCCCTTGTCGAATCTTACCCTGGCGCCATCTACATCTATGACTTCCCTCGTCGCCCTGAAATAATCCCGTATCTCGTTCACTATTCTGAATTTGCTTTCATCGGTGCAATCGACACGAATCTCCGGGGTATTGATATATTGAGGAAGACTCTTATAAATTTCACTGAGAGGGACTTCACTCCTCGAAACGATTTCGAGAAGCCTGCACGCAGCGTATATCGCGTCATCAAAACCGAAATACCTGTCGGCGAAAAACTGGTGGCCGCTCATCTCACCGGCAAGAAGAGCTCCCTCTTCCTTCATCTTCTTTTTTATAAGAGAATGCCCCGTTTTCCACATGATTGGTTTTCCGCCATGGGCTAAAATATCCTCTTCGAGTCCCTGTGAGCATTTAACTTCGAAGATAACCGACGAACCTGGATTATCGGCAAGAATTTCTCTGCTGTATATCGCCAGGAGGCTGTCTCCGCGGATGATATTCCCTTTATCATCAAGGACTCCGATCCTGTCGGTATCTCCATCGAATCCTATGCCGAGTTCAAGACCACCCTCGATAACAGCCTTTTTCAGGTCCACGAGATTTTTTTCAACGGTAGGATCGGGGTGGTGGTTGGGAAAAGTGCCATCCGGCTCCATGAAAAGTTCGACGGGGTCACAACCGAGTCTCCTGAATATCTCCGGAGCCGATATCCCCGACGTCCCGTTGCCGCCATCAATGGCGAACCTGACAGGCCTTGCCAGCTTGATATTGGAAACGAGATATTCAATATATTCGCTGTTGGCATCCCTCTTTGTCATTTTCCCGTTTCCATCCGAGTAAAGACCACCAGCTTCTATGATCGCGTGGAGTTCGAGAATATCCTTGCCATATACCGATCCGTCGCCCCGGATTATTTTGAATCCGTTGAATTCTGCTGGATTATGACTTGCCGTTATCATTACTCCGCCCCTGATGCCCCATCTTTCAGCGGCGAAATAAAGCACTGGTGTGGGAACTGTCCCTATATCGACAACATCGATCCCACCCTTCATAAGCCCGTCGGTCATCGCATCAAAATAACTGTTGCTACTGGGGCGTACATCTCTTCCGACGACTGCCGTACCGATATCTTCACGTCGCAACGTCACCGCGATAGCTCCACCGAGCAATCTTACGTTATCGGGAGTAAGATCCTTGTCGACCAGGCCCCTTATATCATATTCCCTGAATATATTTTTCGGGATATCGATGACAGACCTCCTGTCTCCGGCTTATACCCTATTCTTTTACAACCCAGATCTTTACGGGCAGTTCGATCTCTCGATGGATCCGTATATCAACAGTATAGACGCCCAGCATCTTGATCGGGTCCTCCAGCATGACCATCTTCTGATCGACATCGAATCCCTGCTGCGATATCGCTTCAGCGATATCATGGGCGGTCACGCTGCCGTATAACTTGTCTTCTTCACCCGCCTGGACGACGATCGTACAGGAAAGGTCCTTCATCTTCTTTGCCACTTCCTGAAGAGAACGCTTGACCTTGTCTTCCCTGATCTCGATAAGGCGATTCTCCTGTAAAATCACTCTCTTCATCGATTCGGTAGCAGGCACGGCCATCTTCTTCGGCAAAAGATAGTTTCTCGCGTAGCCAGGCTTGACTTTGACTATGTCTCCACGCTCTCCGAGTCCGGGAACGCTGGTTTTCAATAATAGTTCCATTTCAAACTCTCCCTATCGGAAATATATCTTTACGAACGGCAGGAGCGCGATCGCCCTGGCCCGTTTTATAGCGTGCGCAAGCTGTCTCTGGTGACGCGCGCAGGTACCGGTTATCCTCCTGGGAGAGATCTTCCCCCTGTCGGTAATAAACCGGCGCAGAAGCACATCGTCCTTGTAATCGATACTGAGCTTGTCGGCGCAGAAACGGCACGGCTTATTCGTTGTCTTCCTGTCTTTTTTCTTCTTCTTTGCTATAGATTTTCCACCCATTTTTACTACTCCATTATCTCGTCGGTTGCAGTTTCAGCTTTTACAGCCGGCGGATTTTCATCGATGACGATAAGATGACGTAAAACGGCATCGTCGAACCTGTATATCCTGTTGAGTTCTTCAAGGATCTCATTATTTCCATGAAATCGCATAAGGACATATGTCCCTTCGAATTTCTTGGCGATCGGATACGCAAGCCTCCGTTTACCCCAGATATCGATCGTCTCGACCGAACCTTTCCTGGATTTCACGATCTCGTCGAAACGGGTTGTCTTCTCTTTGACAGCCATTTCTTCAAGAGATGGGTCAAGGATATAAACGCACTCATAGGCACGCATTGGCGGGTTCCTCCCTTCGGACGTTCTCGACTTTCCCTTCCTCTTCAGTGGGAAAGTAGGGATTCAATCATTGATTTTATCGCCTGCCTTAAAAAACACCTGGTGAATGGCAGGCCTTCAGTCCTGGCAATATAGCAAAGACGCACGGCACAGTCAAGACAGATAATAAGCTTATCCAGCTCTCACTGGCCACCCATTCGCCTGTTGAACTCTCTCTGGGCAGCCTCGATACCTTCCCGTACCACGAACTCGATAGCATCGACACCCTCTTCCACCATTTTTTCGGCAAGCGGTTTTTCAATAGCAGTAAAAGGAGAAAGGACAAAATCGCTCCATTCCTCACCATCAGGGGAGGGGCCTGCTCCCATTCTGAGCCGCGGGTACCGGTCTGTTGCCAGATATCCGCTTATCGACTCAAGCCCCCTGTGGCCTCCGCTTCCCCCGCCTTCCCTTATTCTAAGACGGCCCAGTGGCAGGTTTATATCGTCGCAGATGACCAGAAGGGATTCTCCGGATATCGAGGGGAAAAGCTCGAGCGCCTGTGCCGAGAGGTTCATATATGTGAGCGGTTTGATGAGGACGATATCCCGACCGGCCACGCTCCATCTTGAAACAAGCGCCGTATCCCTTCGATTCTTCCATTCGAGCTTTCTCCGCCTGGCGAGAAGATCGAGAGTATCGAATCCAAGATTGTGTCTGGTCGATCTGTATTTTCCACCGGGATTTCCAAGTCCGCAAAGAAAAGATATATCGGACATACCCGCCTAGTCGCTCTTTTCCTCGTCAGCGTCTTCAGACTCAGAATCCTTGCCTTCAGCCCCTTCCGCTGCTTCCTCACCTTCAGCCGCTTCCGCTGCTTCGATCTCTTCAAGTTCAAGTTTTTTCGGCGCGGCGACTGCTGCGATCAGGGTCGAATCGTCGTCGAAGATATCAAGTTCCTTGAATTGGCCGATGATATCTTCCACGTGGATCGAATCGCCGAGAAGAAGATGGGACACGTCAATATCGATCGACTCGGGAATATTCGCCGGAGTCGAAATGATCCTGACTTCCCTGGCCCTGTGGTCTAGGATCCCGCCGAAGTCCTTGACGCCCTTCGGTATGCCTATCAGGTTTACCGGAACTCCGACCTTGATCTTCTCATCACTTGATATTCTCTGGAGATCGACATGAAGGATATCACCGGTGACAGGGTGATGCTGCACGGCCTTTACCAGCGTGAGCATGGTGCCCTTTTCCAGGCCATCTACCGTCACGCTCAGAATAAGATGTTCCGTCGTGGCATGGTGGAGTATCGTCCAGAATTCGTGAGCTGGAATCGCCAGTGACACGGGTTCTTCCTTGTGTCCGTATAAAATACCGGGGATCTCTCCGCCCGACCTCAGAGTGTGTGCTACTTTCTTGCCCGAATCTGATCTTACCCGGGCGCTTAATTCTACCTGTTTCATTTTTCCTCCGAACTAGATAAATAACATACTGATCGATTCCTCATTATGGATCCTCATGATCGCTTCGCCCAACAGAGCGGATATATCGAGGACTTTGATCTTCTTACACCTTTCCTTGCCGTTGAGCGGAATCGAATTCGTAACAACGACCTCTTCGATGCAGGAACTCTCAAGCCGTTCGATCGCTTCGCCGGAAAAGACCGGATGGGTCGCCGCGGCTATGATCTTTCCCGCTCCCGCATCTCTCAAAGCCTTCGCCGCCTTGGTGATCGTCCCGGCAGTACTTATTATATCGTCAATGATAATAATATCACTGCCATCGACCTCACCTATTATGTTCATCACCTCGGACGCGTCAGCTCCCGTCCTGCGTTTGTCGACGATCGCCAGGTCCGCGCCAAGGCGTTTCGCGAAGGCTCTTCCCATCTTTATCCCCCCGACATCAGGTGATACGACGGTAAGGTCCTTTAAATTTTTCCCCCTAATATATTCAAGAAGCACCGGTACCGCAAAAAGATTATCAACCTGAACATCAAAAAATCCCTGGATCTGGGCAGCATGGAGTTCCAGGGCGAGGACCCTGCTGGTGCCGGCCGTCTCTATCAGATTAGCGATAAGCTTTGCTGTGATAGGGACTCGGGGCTGGTCTTTTCTGTCCTGGCGGGCATATCCGTAATATGGCATGACCGCTGTTATCCTGCTCGCTGATGCCCTGTAGCAGGCGTCGACAAGGATCAAAAGCTCCATAAGATTTTCCGCCGGAGGAAATGTGGGCTGGATAATAAAGACGTCCTTGCCCCTTATATTCTCGTTGATATTGACTCTTATCTCTCCATCGGAAAATCTTCCTACTTCAACATCGCAGAGGTCTGTCTTCAGATACGAGGCGATCCTGCTGGAAAGATCCGGGTTCGCGTTGCCCGACAGCAATTTAATCATATCAGTCATATCTATAATTCCTCCGAAAAAAAAATGACCTTCCCGGTCACGCAGCCTTTATAGCTGGGGCGGGAGGATTCGAACCTCCGATGCAGGAACCAAAATCCTGTGTCTTGCCACTTGACGACGCCCCAAAAATCCGGATTGATCTATAACTTTGTTACGGTTCAGAGACCTCCAGTCCGGCCTCTGCCTGGACTTTAGCGACTTCCCGTTCATACGCTTCGACGATCTGTTCCTCCATCCAGTCTCTCGTCTGATTATTGATCGGATGGGCTACATCCTGGTAAGTCCCGTCAGGACGTTTCCTGCTAGGCATGGCGACAAATACACCCTTGGCCCCTTCGATAATCTTCAGGCCCCTGATGACAAAACAATTATCCAGCGTAATACTGGCAAAGGCTTTCAACTTATTGTCGTCACGCAACGATACCCTAATCTCGGTGATATCCATGTGGCCCCCCTGAATTTCCTTTTCTACTCCTCTCCAAGGAGTCTTAATGTCTTCTCCACAGGTTGCGTAATCTTTGCAAAGTAACCTTTTCCCAACAAAAGGCACTCTACTTCCCTGACTCTGCTTTCATCGCTGAACAGACCAAAACAGGCAGCCCCGCTCCCGCTTAACGCACTCAGGACTGCTCCTTCATCCTTTAACAGCTTCAGTATTGAACCGATCTCCGGGTACTTTGACACGACAGGGTCCTCAAAGCTGTTGACCGTATCGCGAACAGCATCCGGAAATTCTCTCAATCCCTCCAACAGATGGTTCAGTCTATCTTCCCCATCTTTCCTTGTCAATAGTATTTTAATGTTTTCATAAGCCCATCGCGTGGAAACCGATACTGGCGGTTTGACTATAATGATCCAGCCTCCCGCCAGGCCTTCCCTCGCCTCGAGGATCTCCCCCCTTCCCCTGCCCACAGCCGCTCCGCCACCGAGAAAAAACGGCACATCCGACCCGAGACCATATGCTATACGATGCAACTCCTGATGACCGAATCCGAATTGAAATATCTCGTTAAGACCTGAAAGAACCGCCGCGGCGTCACTGCTGCCTCCACCGAGGCCGGCACCGGATGGAATCGATTTTCTCACTTCTATCTTCACGCCACCCTTATATCCCGCCTTATTAAAGATCGCCCGGGCCGCTTTCCAGCAGAGATTACTCTCGTCCCAGGGAATCGATTCATCATCTCCTTTGAGGATTATCCTGTCTTCCCCTTTTATGAACCGCAACCTGTCATAAAGGGAAACCGGCTGAAAAAAAGTGAGGATATCGTGAAACCCGTCATTGCGCCTGCCGAGCACTTCAAGGTATAGATTTATTTTCGCCGAAGCGAGCACAGAGCAGACCCCGTCAGAACTCATCACAGCACCTCCCCGGGGCCGGAAGACAACTGTCCTCTTTCCCGATGACAGCCGGTCACCTGTAGGTCTTCCAGAGATCGCCCCATTTTGTCCTGTCGAATTGTCTTATCTTGCTCCGTCCGATCGTCGGATACCAGAAAAAATCGTGGTAGATATTACTGGCCATAGGGGCCCACACTACGAGAGGAGAATGCAGGAAGATCTTCTCGAGGAATCTCAGTTTTCCTTTCCGAAGCATCTGGTCGCCCCAGATCACAAAACTCTTCTTTGTCCGGAAATGAAAATTGAGCAGGCCTATGTCCTCGCCGGCGATCTCGATATTCTCGATCCGGCCCTCTCCGAGACCCCGCTCTGTCGCCCAGCGTATATAATCGATTGACATCGGATCGAAACCCATGATCTTTGCCGCGACCGCGTCGATCGCGACCGAATCTCCGCTGGCCAGGATGATATTTCCCTCAAAAAGATCCATCGTCCTGGGACCTGCTCCATCGCCGCATACAGTCCCGTCCATTACTGCAAAGATATTCGGGTGAAGTTCTTTCTGCATCATCATAAGGTCGACAAGGACTTCATGCATATATTTATGGGCGTAATGCCTGACTTCCTTAAGAAGGCCTCCGAATGAGTTCTTTATCGCTCCGGTCGTCGTGGAATGCCCGTGCGTCTTTACGGTCGGGAGGTGGATGATATCCTTTCCTTCAAACATTTTCGGGATGATTATCCCATCGGGAAAGATCTCGTTCAATTTCAGCAATTCGGATTTAAACTCGTACCTTACCCATTCGACGCCGGGAAGAGCGATAAAGGGGAGTCCGTTCTTTTCCAGGATCGGCATCCACAGATTATTGATCGCGCCTTTTCCCGGATTGGTCACCACCGTCTTGTTTTCGATCGGGTGGATCTGCTCCTTTCGGTATCCCCTCTTGAAAAGATCGCCAAGAACTCCGTCGAGCTGCCACGGCTGGCTGGAACAGGCCGGATAATATTTTGTCCAGGACAGATTGAGTTTTATCAGCAGGTCTCTTTCGGCTGAAAGGAATTTTCCGGCATCGGCCAGTTCCATCACGCGATGATAATCGTCAACTACCGTTTCCGGAGCAGTCTTTAGAATCGCGACCTTCGATGCCATCGCGTCAACCTCCTTTAATATCGATCTTTAAAGCGATTCAGATATTTCCTAGGCCATCACGATTATTACAAGGGTCGTAACAAACCATAAAAAAACATCTATTATTATAGCTTTTTCCGTCAGAAGAACTCCCGACGGATCACCTCCCTCGTGCCGGTTGTAGACAAGAAAGAGGTACCGCATTATTCCGAACACGACAAATGGGATCGTATAGACTAGATTTCTAGTACCGAATTTGGAGACCGTGGATGGCCACACAGTGTATATCGAATAAGACATCATCGCCGCCGTGGCTGACATCCCGACGAGCTGGTCAAGCAATTGTCCGGAATATTCCTTCAACGAACGCCTGTGCTCGCCCGCGCTGGTCAGATTCGAGAATTCATTGAGTCTCTTGCAGATGGCCAGAAAAAGAGAGAGGAAAAGAGTACATATCCACAGCCAGGGAGAAAACTCCAGGTCTGGTATGGCAGTATGAAGGACTACTACTCCCGCTCCCGCCCTGATAAGAAAACTGAAACTGATCGCTATCACGTCAAGTATTACGACATCCCTTAACAAGATAGAATAAAGGCCGTTGACAAGGACAAAACCGACCGCGTAAATGAAAAATTCGAACCCGAGCATCCACGACAAAGGGAGCGCTACCGAGATCATCAGGGCCGCCGTCAAAGAGGCTGTCGCGCGGCCCAGCGCTCCCGAGGCTATCGGCCTGGTCTTTTTTGAAGGATGCTCCCTGTCCCTGTCATGATCGAAGATATCGTTGATTATATAGATCGCTCCCGAAAGGGCGCAGAAGATCATAAAACCGGTGAAACTTTTCCATACGAGGGAAAGATCGGTGAACGATTTTGAGAAGAGGACGCCGGCAAAGAGAAGAAGGTTTTTAGTCCACTGCTTCGGCCTTATCGTAATTATAATATTCCAGACAGTTCTCATACTACCCTCATCGCGCGTTTTTTCCGTTTACCAGCATATCCTCGACAAGCCCGCAAAGAATATGTCCGGCGACCATGTGCACTTCCTGAATCCTGGCAAAATCGTTATCCGGTACGGTCAGCGCGATCTTTGAGATCTTCGCCAGAACTCCACCGTCTCCGCCGGTGAAGGCAAGCGATACCATACCGAGCGTGTCAGCCATCTCCACTGCTTTCACCGCGTTTGGAGAATTACCGCTGGTCGAGAGCAGAAGAAGCACATCCCCCTCGCTTCCCATACTCTCCAGTTGCTTGGAAAAGACATCGTCATATGAATAATCATTGGCCAGAGCCGTGACGACAGATGAATTGACCGTCAGCGAAATAGCCTTATACCCCTTGATCTTCTTTCTACGGAACCTTCCTACCAGTTCTCCCGCAATATGCATCGCATCGGCAGCGCTGCCTCCGTTTCCCGCTGTAAAAACGACCTTTTCCCTGCTTATCGCGCCAGCCATTACTTCAGCCATGCTCACTATTTTTTTCTTTTCCTCTTCGGGAAACTCTTCAAGAATCCCTCTCAGAGCGTCAAGCTCCAAGACGACCTGTTTCAAATAATTATCATCCATTCAGATAAACCGTTTCTCCCTACTGGTTAATTCATCTTGTCAATACTATCATCGTCACGACGACGGTACCGACTCTGACGAACATATCGAAGAA
This sequence comes from Candidatus Krumholzibacteriota bacterium, assembly GCA_016932415.1. NCBI lineage: Bacteria > Candidatus Krumholzibacteriota > Candidatus Krumholzibacteriota bacterium. The sequence goes on along the minus strand of JAFGCX010000034.1, from coordinate 15,436 downwards.
TCCGCCGAATATGCTTGATTTCGATCGTTTCACGATTATTATGTCGCCCCTGTTCGGGCGGGTGTTCCTGTCCCCGGCTCTCGATCGACCGTCGGGTGAATATATCACGACCCTGTCGATGCTGCCGTTCCCCGTCGGCCCACCGGCCAGACCGACATACTGAGCGACTGTCCAGTCCCCTTCATAGGGGAATCTCCCCGGTAACTGTACCTCGCCTCCCACTGCGACCATCATACTGATCTTCGGGATGTGAAGCATATCTCCATCTCTTAGGGATATTCCCGTCTTTGAGGAAGGTGGAATATATTCCTTAAGGTCCAGCCTTATTATCTCGCCATCGCTTCGTTCGATCGACGCCGCTCCAAGATCGGCATCAGCGTCAAATCTGCCGATCCTGCCTACCAGTTCGGCCAGCCTCTCTCCTTCGGTAATAAAATAATGACCGGTCTTTGTCGTGGCTCCAAAGACATATACCCGGCTGGTCCCGATCATCCCGTCCATCACATTGATCTCATCTCTGTCCCGGAGCAGGGCATCGTCGAATTCCGATTCTGGGATGGCAAAGGTGGAAACAGTCCCATCCTCCATGACCCTGCTGAGAAGGATCGTGTCTGAGACGGCCTCTCCCGAAAGGCCACCGGCGAGTGCTATCATATCGTCTACGGTTTCACCGGTGACAAGTTCATAAACACCGGGTTTTTTGACGCTTCCCCTGATCACGACATGGCTCTTTGCCACCGGCACATGGATCCTGTCTCCATTTGAAAGAAACGGGTTGCTTTTAAATTCGCCCATCATCAGGAACCTCAGGACATCGACTTTGATCTTCCTGCCTTCCCTCTCGAGGATCACTTCTCTGTTGGACCCATCAGTAAGTATGCTGCCGGCTTTTTCCACCGCGTCGGATACTCTTTCCACTGCCGAGATCTCCACGGCTCCAGGTTTTCCGACTTCACCTGTGACGAAGACTCTGAATCTCCGTGGGACAAGAAGATAACAGAAGACACTTATATTGTGAAAATAACGGTCCGCTTCGGCTTCGAGTTTTTTACGAAAATCGGTCAGCGTCAGGCCATCCGCGCCAAGCGCGCCTATCCCGGGAATGAAGACATATCCTTCCGGCAGGACCGAAAGCCTGAAAAATCTTTGATCGGGACCGACCAGGTTGATAATGATCATATCATTCGGACCGAGTACGTATTCATCGGGATCGATCGCTTTTTCGAGATACTGCTGTGACACGAGAGCCTGGTTACCCGTCTGGTCGCGGCCATCTTCTCCCGCCACGTTCCCCGTTGATTCCGCCAGAAGATTCTTTCCGGTTATCTGTGTCGATGCCGGAACGGAAGGTATCAACAGTACCAGTATTAAAAACAGAACGGGATATCGATTCAGATAACGCATGATTTTTTCCTTAATCTGAAAGCAGTTTTTTAACAACCCCGGGGAGTGCTTCAAAAACCTTTTTTTCGCTCTCCATCTCTTTCGTTCCCAGCTGGGCGAGGTGTTTCTTCCCACCTCCGCCACCGCCCGCGATCTCTCCGAGCGCCTGAACAAGAAGTCCAGCCTCGATCCCCTTCTTCAGAAGATCGTCGGTAACGGTGATCACGAACTGCATCTTCCCCTTCTGGGGGCATGAAAACACCCCGACGCCGGACGCGACCCTGCTTCTGAATATATCAGCCTGGTTCCTGAGGTCCCCGCTCTCCCTGACATTGATCCTTCCCGACGCGATACGGATCCCTTCAACAACGGCAGCCGACTGGATTATCTTTTCCATCTCTCCGCCCGTTTCGCCGCTCTGAAGTTTCTTTATCTCCCTTTTCATCTCATCGATCTCGGAAAGGATCGAAGAGACCCTTGCCATCATATCAGAAGGAGAGACCTTTAACAACCCCGCGACAGACTCATCGCGATCGAAAACCTCATGCATATATCTTATGGCGGCCTCTCCAGTGACTCCTTCTATCCTTCTTACGCCTGCCGCGACGCTGCTCTCGGAAAGTATGAGAAACAACCCTATTCGGCCAGTGTTGTCGATATGAGTCCCACCGCAGAGTTCTGCCGAGATATCACCTGTCCTTACGACTCTCACCGTATCTCCGTATTTTTCGTCGAACAACGCGACTACATCGCTCTTCAGGGCTTCCTGATACGACATTATTTCGGTCCTTACCTGGTGAGCTTCAGAGATCCACCTGTTGACCGTCTTCTCGACAGAACGTTTTTCTTCGCTTGTCAAAGGTCGGTAGTGGCTGAAATCGAATCTCAGCCTCTCCCCGTCAACGCTCGATCCGGCCTGGGCGACATGGGTTCCGACGATTTTCTTCAAGGCGGCGTGAAGCAGGTGAGTCGTTGTATGATTTCCTTCTGTCGCTTTTCTCCAGGACAGATCGATCATCAGCCTGGCGCCGTGGCCCTTTTCAAGGTCCTTCGCCAGGTCAAATCCTTTCCTGGGGGACTCGACCAGATGAATTATTTCTCCGCCCCGTTTAAAGACATCCATCACTTCAAGAGTATGCCCGGCGATCCCGACAGTTCCGCGATCGGCCATCTGGCCTCCCGATGTCGCGTAGAAAGGGGTCCTGTCGAAGACGATTTCCCAACCCTTTCCTGAAATATCCGACCAGGTTATATCGGCGCGTTCCTTTTTTTCGATCTCACGGAAAGATCTTACTGCCGCTTCCTCTTCAGTCTTTTCGTATCCCGTAAAAACCGAAGTTTCTCCTTCCGAAACATTCGTCATCGTCACGATGACCGATTCCCCGGATGAAAAACTGCTGCTTTTCTGAGCTCTTTTTCTCTGCTCATTCATTGCCGCCGAAAATCCTTCCTCATCGACCGTCATCCCCTCCCTTGCAGCCAGCGCGACAGTCAACTCGAGGGGAAATCCATACGTATCGTAGAGAAGAAAAGCTCGCTGTCCGTCTATCACCCTGCTGCCTTCTGAAGACACCTCGAGGACAATGGAGCTGAATCTTCCCCGGCCATCCTCCAGCGTCCTGAAGAAGCTTTCTTCTTCAGATCTCACTATCTTTTCAATATCACCGCAGTGTTGCTGAAGATCGGGGTAATCATCCCTCATCACCGAAATGATATCCCCGACAAGCCCGTTGAGGAAAGGTTCGTTTACTCCGAAAAGATGCAGCCTGGTCAGGGCTCGCCTGAGTATTCTTCGCAGGAGATATCCCCGTCCCTCGTTTGCCGGGTATATACCCTCCGCTATAGTGAATGTCAGGGCCCTGGCATGATCGGCGATCATATTTATATCCATCATATCTTCGGGACAGGCCACGCTTCCTTCCGGAAGCCTTTCGACCACAGCTCTCGTGATCGGAGCGAACAGGTCAGTATGGAAATTATCCTCGACTCCCTGCATGATCATCGCAATCCGTTCAAGTCCCGCCCCGGTATCTATCCCCGGTTTTTCCAGCGGCCGGAGATTCCCGTCCTCTTCAAGGAAAAACTGCGGAAAGACAAGATTCCAGAATTCAAGATACCTGTCGCACTCGCAGCCCGGAGCACAATCATCGCTGCCGCATCCCTTTTCCTCTCCGGCATCGTAATAGATCTCGGAACACGGGCCACAGACGCCGGTCTTGCCGACAGGGCCCCAGAAGTTGTCTTTTTTCCCGAGCCTTACTATCTTTGCGGCCGGTACTCCGGCATCTTTGTTCCACAGGGCAAAAGCCTCGTCATCATCTTCATATATACTGATATAGAGTCTTTCTTCGGGAATCCGGAGGATCTCCGTCACAAACTCCCAAGCCCAGGATATCGCTTCTTTCTTGAAATAATCGCCGAAGCTGAAATTTCCCAGCATCTCGAAAAAGGTATGATGACGAAGCGTCTTTCCAACACTTTCAAGATCCCCGGCACGCAGGCATTTCTGGACTGAGACAGCCCTCGTATAGGGAAGGTTGTCCGGTTGAAGATAGAAATCCTTGAACTGGACCATGCCGGCCGACGTAAAGAGCAGGGTGGGGTCTCCCTTGGGAACAAGTGGAGCGCCCGGGACTCTCGTATGTCCTCTTTCCAGAAAAAAATCGACGTATGCTTTCCTGATCTGATGTGCCGTCCTGACATTACTGTTCATATTTATTCTCCAAAAGTCTCTTTTTTCAAAACGCGGGCGCAGATCTCATTGATGACCGATCGTGAAAATCCCTTTCTTGTCAGAAATCCGTTCAACCGTCGAACAGAAGCTTCCCTTTCAACACCCCTCATCGAGGCCAGTTTCTTCTCCGCAAGCTGGAAAGCTGTTTTTTTCTCTTCGTTTTCCGGGAAATTCCTCTCGACTTCCATATCGATGATCTCTTCATCGATCCCCGCTTCCCTCAATTTCTTCCTGATCAGACCAGGACCCGCGGGTCTGTGTTTTTTCCTGTACTCCACGAAACCCGAGGCCAGGCGGCGGTCATTGAGGTAGCCATGACGCCGCAGAGTTTCAACAATATAATCGATTACTTCCCGTTTTTCTATATTTTCATCAGCGAGGGCTCTCTCTATCTCCATCACGCTGCGATCGCGTCTTGACAGAAGATTATACGCAAGAACAAGCCCTGCTTCCCGGGCGACTCTCGATTCAAGCTCCTCAAGCTGCTTCGGGCCCAGAACGGCCCCTTTCTCGAAATATTCCTCGTTTCCGGGCTGATCTAGGATAAGATACCGGTGCTCCGCGGATGTGATCAGGACCCTCAGCTTACCGGTTTTCCTGCGGATATCGACTACTTCTTCGGACTCTCTATTCGATCGAATCACCTTCCGGTTTTGCCGGTCCGCCGGGTCGTCCGACGCCGTAATGAGCCCATACACTCTCCTCTATCTCTCGCTTGATATCGCTGTTTTCCTTCATGAATATCCTGGTATTATCCTTTCCCTGGCCCAACCTCGTCTCCCCGAAGGAATACCAGCTTCCCATCTTCGTCAATATCCCCGACGCGACGCCGAGTTCTATAAGATCACTCTCATAGCTTATTCCTTCGCCGAATAATATCTCGAATTCAGCCTGCCTGAAAGGAGCGGCGACCTTGTTCTTGACCACTTTTACCCTTGTATTATTACCGATGATCGCGTCACGGTCCTTGATCTGGCCGATCCTCCTTATATCCATCCTGACAGTGGAATAGAATTTCAGCGCGTTTCCGCCGGGAGTCGTCTCAGGATTTCCGAACAGTACTCCTATCTTCATCCTGATCTGGTTGGTGAATATCATCGTTGTGTTTGACTTCGATACGGCGCCCGATATCTTCCTGAGCGCCTGGGACATCAATCTCGCCTGCAACCCGACATGCGTATCCCCCATCTGGCCTTCGATCTCCGCCGAAGGGACGAGAGCAGCGACCGAATCGATCACTACTACATCTATGGCGTTGCTTCGGATCAGGACTTCTGCGATCTCGAGAGCCTGTTCTCCGGTATCTGGCTGCGATATGAGGAGATTATCGACATCCACTCCGATCTTCCTCGTGTAACCTATATCGAGAGCATGTTCGGCGTCAATGAAAGCGGCGACTCCGCCCATGCGTTGCGCGTTGGCGATTATCGAACAGGTAAGCGTCGTTTTCCCCGAGCCCTCAGGCCCGTAGATCTCGATGACCCTTCCCCTGGGCACTCCCCCGATACCAAGCGCGATATCGAGCGCGAGGGATCCGGTAGGAATAGCCTCTATCTCCGCGATAGCGCCTTCTTCTCCGAGCCGCATGATGGAACCCTGTCCGAACTGTTTCTCGATCTGGTCGACAGCGAGCTCTATCGCTTTTTCCCTGTTATCAGATTCCACCGGGCTTTTTCCCTGTTTTGCCCTGGCGCTGGATTTCGTCTTTTTCAATTCCTTCCTCCCACTTCATCCCCCGGATAAACGGATACAGTTGATTTACTCCCCCCGCACGACAACCGGTCAATGTGTCTTTATATCATCCGGCATATATTTATTCAATGAAATTCATCCGGTTTTTCCGGCGCGGAGATTCATCCGACCGTTGTCCCTGATCGGCGAAACTGAGCTGATGAAGACTTCAGATTACTTCCTTTTCATCCCTGACAAAGAGGAAAAGGATGATCGCCACGAGGCTCGATATCAGGCCGTATAGAAAAGTCCCTTCCGGACCGGTTCTGTCCCAGATAAAACCAGCGAGAAATCCGCCGGGAAGAGCTATCAGGCCGATAGAAGCATGGAAGATCCCCAGCGCCGTCGCCCTTGACTCCACTGGAGCGAGGTCAGCCACGTAAGCTCTCTGGACGCCGTCGATCATCGCGTAGAAAAATCCGTAGACGATAAAGAAAACGACTATCGCTTCGAGACTGGAAGTAAATATCAATCCGGCTGAAGTAAGGGCGAAAACAGAATATCCGGCGAGGATGACCGGTTTTCTCCCTATCCTGTCCGATAGCATGCCGAAAGGCATTACGCAAAGCGTATAGACTGAATAGAAGAGCGTATAAAGAAGGATCGCCGTGTTGTCGGCAAGTCCAATCTGCTTCGCTTTGAGCAGGAGAAAAGCGTAACCGAAATGGCCGAGAGCGAAAAGCGTCGCCGCGACGATAAAAAGTCTCAGGTTACCCGGCATATCCCTGAAGCTCTCTCCAGGCGATGGATTTATCTTTCCGGAAACAGGGTGGCCCTTCTTCTCGTTTATCATCGAAATGAGCAGGACAGCGGCGATCCCGGGAAAGAGAGCAAGAAAAAATATCTTTCTGTAACCGAGAACGGGGAGAAGCAGATAAGCAACCAGCGCCCCCGCTATCGATCCTATACCGTCCATCGCCCTGTGAAAACCATATGCTTTTCCCCTTGTCCCGACGCTGCTCGATTCGGCGACCAGCGCGTCCCTGGGAGCGTTCCTCAGACCCTTTCCGATCCTCTCTACGACCCTTACCGAAAGGACGAAAAACCAGCTCCCGGCAAAAGCGAAAAGCGGTTTTGCCAGGGTCGAGACGGAATAACCGAACAGGATAAAAGGTTTTCTCTTCTTGATCCTGTCTGAATAAGACCCCGACACGACCTTGAGCAACGATGCCGTCGTCTCCGCCACACCTTCGACGATCCCCACTATTGAGGCGCCGGTCCCTATCACCGTGATGAGAAAGAGAGGTATCAGGGGAAAGACCATCTGGCTGCCGAGATCCGTGAACAGGCTTACAAATCCCAGGACGATAATATTCCTGCTGATTCCTTTGAACAGAGAGAATGGTTTATTCATGATCGCTTGTAATCTTCGAGGGGCCCATGGGAAATTCATCCAACACTTCGTAAATCGCTCCCGTTTTTGCCAGATGGCTTCGCATGAGCAGAAGGCGGGAGACTATCTGCTCAGCATCCGCAGGAAGTTTTTCGACCGAGCTCAGTCCTCTTCTTATACGTTCATCTATCGGGCGTTTTACCCTCGCAAGTGTCAGGTGAGAACGGAAAGGCCTTTTATCCCTTTCAAAACCAAGGTATTCGATCTCCCGCTCCACGTTGGAGGCAAGACCGGAAAGCTCCTGTCCTCCCTCTTCGACATTGAAAAAAAGGACTCGCGGCCTTGCAAGATCTGGAAATCCTCCAAGGGAGCCGAATCTGACAGTGAAAGGAGAGCAATCCGCCGCAGCCGCCCTGCCCGCCCTGCCGAGCGCGGCGATCATCCTTTCGTCTGTCTCGCCAATGAACCGGATCGTCAGATGATAGCTGGCTGGATCGATCCACCTCCAGGGGACGCCGGAAAGCGAGGATCTTTCGATCGCCGCCGTGACCATCTCCTTTACATCGTTTGATATTCGGACTGCGTAGAAGACCCTGATCATTCTTCCTCCAGGCCGGCCCATCCGATCTCGCGCCATCGGTATTTCAATGCTCAAGAGGCGATATTGCCGATGGCGGGACTAAACATTAAAACGGTAAGAGATGATATCCCCATCCCTGACGATATAGTCTTTTCCTTCAAGTCTGATCTTTCCCGCCGCTTTCATCGCTTTTTCCGATCCGAGCCCCTTCAGTTCGTCATATGCCATCGTCTCGGCTCGTATAAATCCCCTTTTTATATCGCTGTGCACCTTGCCTGCCGCGTCATGCGCGATCGTACCCTCTCTTACCGGCCATGCCCTTACTTCATCCTCCCCGACGGTGAGAAAGCTTATCAGTCCCATCGCCTTGTACGCGGTGCCGACGAAGACCGACAAGGCGCTTTCGCCAAGACCGAGCTCCTTGATAAATTCAGCCCTGCTCGCTTCGTCAAGAAGCGATATTTCCTGTTCAAGCCGGGCACAGACGGATATTACTGGAATTCCACTCCCGATCGAAGAAGAAAGATCGAAATGGCCCGCCGGATCGGCTTCGCCAGTATTGATTATGACCATAGCCGGTTTCATGGTGAGCAGGCCGAGCGACTTAATCACCTCTATCTCGCGCGGACGCAGAGAGGCTTCGGAAACCGGTCTTTCCGACTCCAGGTGAGTAAGCAGCCTGCGCTGGATATCGAGTTCTTCTTTTTTCTGATCCTGGAATTTCGTCGCTTTGAGGACTTCCTTTTCGAGTCTCTCGACGCGGTTGGTGACGATCTCGAGATCGGACAGAAGGTATTCGGTGAGCAGGGTATTCACGTCGCGCAGAATATTCTCCTTCATATCCGGCCGCGGCTCATATGCCTGAACGACAAGGACGAGAAGATCGGCAAGCCTGACCCGGTTAAAGATCTTTCTCGCCATCGACCGCCCTTTCTCGTCATCGAAATCAAATCCGGGAAGATCGAGACAATCAATCGTCGCGTATGTCACTTTTTCAGGATTATAATAATCTATAAGCCATTCGAATCTCCCGTCAGGCACATTGACGATAGATTCGGTGACTCCGGCATATCCGGGAGGCGCCGGTTCCCTTCCGCTGAGCGCGGCGAAGAGGGTACTCTTGCCCGATTGCATAAGACCTGTTATCGCTGCTATCATTCTTTTATTTCCCCGTGCTCTCGCCGTTAAAACCCGCTGCGCCATCTGTCGCGATTCTGTATTCGGCAAGTCTTTCTTCTTTTCCGGAAAGAAACAGCCTCAACATGTCCAGAGCAGTACAGACGCATCTTTTTCTCACCATCTCCCTGTCGCCCGCAACCCTGATCTCTCGGCAGAAGATATCGCTTCCCGCTGCAAGGCCGAGATAACAGAGCCCGACAGGTTTTTGACCCGTCGCGCCTCCCGGACCTGCTATCCCCGTGGTCGAGAGAGCCATATCCGATCCCGAAACCCTGATCGCCCCTTCCGCCATCGAGACGCAGACCTCTTCGCTCACAGCGCCGAAGCTTTCGATGAGAGACCGCTCGACTCCCAACCTGTCGACCTTGGCATCGTTGGAGTAGGTAATGAACCCTTCGATGAACGATCCACTCGCTCCCGGTACTGAGACCAGGGTCGAAGCTATAAGTCCGCCGGTCAACGATTCGGCTGTCGAAAGGGTGGCGCCTGAACTTGCCAGCATACGCAGAACAACCTCTTCCAACCTTTCCGAAGCGATCGAAAAAATATAACTTCCGAACTCGTCGCGCAACCTCTCAATTTGATCTTCTCCGATACTTTTTGACGGCAGATAGAGCCTTATCCCATCCGGACCCGCGATTATCGAGATCTTCTCCATCGACCGGCTGTCGACAACCCTCGAGAGGATTTCCTCTGCCGTCGTCTCCATCATACCGAAAATACTGATGACCCTCTTGATATCATTGTCCTGTCCGGTGAGCCCTGGAAGTACCGAAGCCTGAAAAATCGAACGCATCTCGGCTGGTACTCCTGGAAGCATGTATATCTCGCTCTCTCCCGCTTTCATCGCGAGCCCTGGAGCCGCGCCGACTTTGTTTGGAAGTACCTTCGCGCCGGCGGGGATCCTGGCAAGATCGATATAACCTTTCGGAACTGCCTGTTGGCGTTCGCCGAATTTTTCGGCTATCGAATCTGTTATCTCATCACTGATATCAGTCCTGCCTCCGGCAAGGTCGATCGCCGCCAGGCGGGTGACATCGTCGACGGTGGGACCCAGACCCCCCGTGACTATCACGACATCCGAGCGTTTCGATGCCGCTTCGAGTTCTGTTCTTATTGTCCCTCTGTCATCGGGAAGTATGGTGATCCTTGAAGGTTCCGATCCAATCGCCGTAAGGCTCGATGATAAATAAGCGCCATTATTCTCAGATGTCTCATTGCGAAGGACTTCATTTCCTATAGTGATTATCTCGATCCTCATTACGCTTAATTTCCCTTTTTCAGCTTTATTCGATCGCTGTTATCGATTTTCCCATCAGGTAAGATCAAAAAACCTCATGAGGATAAAGAGCGCTATGAACGAATAGACTCCCGCAAGAGCATCATCGGCCACGACGCCCAGGCCGCCCTTGAGTCTCTCCGCCCGTCCCGCGGGGAATGGCTTGATGATATCGAATATTCTGAAAAGGATAAAGGCGGCTATACCCACCTTCCACGCGGGTTGAATCATGAAAAGTGTTATCTGCATACCGATAAATTCGTCGACGACGATCTCCGACGCGTCATGGCCATAGTAATCCTCCATAACGTTAGCGAGATAAATCGCGACCGGTATCGCTAAGACAACCACGACCGGATGCGTGAAGTATTTCGCGCCCGGGACAAAGAGCCAGACCGCTATCCACACCGCGCAGGCAAAGGTAGCTGATGCGAAAGGGAAAAACCCCGTATAAAAAAAAGAGCCCAGAATTGTCACGACGAATTTTTTCATATTATCTCCAGATATTCAGACTTTTCCTGTCAATGAACAGGCCCGGGACCTCCAGAGCCCCGATCTGCGCGGCAATCGATCCCCCTGTTCGTAATGGCGGACCGATCGGGCGAAATCCGGTCCCGTCCGTCAGATTCAGCGCCAACATGAGAAGGTTACCGGGATTGGTCCGTGCATACAAGTGAATAAATAGGGCGGCAACTTAAAAAGATCAGGAAAGATTTCTCAGTACACCTTTAGCCACGGCTTTCAACGTATCAAAGACTCCCGTCCCGTTTACGGCGACCGCTTCGAAAGATGGGAAGTGCTTCGGATTCAGCTCTTCTTCCAGGTCTGATACTCCTATCGCGTCTGGAAGGTCTCGCTTGTTGTACTGGATGGCGTAAGGCACTTCATCGAGCTTTATATTATATTCTGAAAGGTTTTCGTGAAGGTTGTAAAGGCTTTCGATATTCGCGTCATACCGGCTGTTCTGCGAATCGGCAACGAACACCACGCCATCTACTCCCCTGAGTATAAGTTTCCTGCTTGCATCGTAATATACCTGTCCCGGGACTGTATAGAGGTGGAAACGCGTCTTGAATCCCTTCACCGTACCGAGTTCCAGCGGAAGAAAATCGAAAAAGAGAGTCCTGTCCATCTCTGTCGCGAGAGTTATCAGTTTTCCCTTCGTGTCGGGAGAAACCTTTTCATAGATATACTGGATATTGGTCGTCTTCCCGCATAACCCGGGACCGTAGTAGACTATCTTGACATTTATTTCGCGCGACGAATAGTTTATTAAAGACAACTTTCCATCCCCTTTAATCCGAGAAGAGACTGTCTATCTCGAGTTCAGCTCCGGCTGTGAATTCTTCATCGAAGTCCGATGAATACTCTTCATTTTCATATTCCAACTTGCCATAAAGTCTTAGAATAACGGTAGAAAGGTTATCAACTGCTTTCTTTGTCCTGAGCCTTACCAGGCCAAGAGTCGTTTTCTTGTCGAACAGGACCACAAGTATGATATCCTGTTCTACCCTGGCAAGATACATCGACTCGTTACTCCCCTGGTGATACAGGGTAGAGAAATCCTTTTCTCCTATAAGCTTCGCCAATTGCGCGTTGGCTTCGAAGTCAGCCGCGCAGAGGGAAGCGAAACTGTACATGTCAAATAAAGGTTCATCACCGACATTCGAGATCAACTGCCCCGTCTTGTCGAGCAGTATTACGCTGGTAGCATTCGAATTACTCAATAATTCCTGGAGGGTAGTACTGATAGCGTAATAATCCTCCTCGAATACCTTCCAGTTTGTTCTGATCATCTCTCTTTCTCTCTTTCCCTTGCCTGAGATTGACTACCACCGGGTCTTCAAATCGGCTCTCGTCCTTCCAGCGCTCTCGAAATAGTCCCTTTATCGACGAATTCGAGAGTGCTGCCGAGAGGAATGCCTCTTGCCGGTCTCGTTATCCTTATGTCTATCCCTTCAAACATCTTCAGAATATAGAGCGATGTGGTATCTCCCTCTATACTCGGATTCGTTGCTATGATAAGTTCCCTGATCTCTTCCTCTTTGACTCTTTTCTTCAGGCCCGAGAGGTTCAACTCTCCGGGTCCGATTCCATCAAGCGGTGAAAGAACTCCGTGTAAAACATGGTAGCGGCCCCTGTATTGTCCCGATCTTTCAAGAATGTAAATGTCGGACGGCCGTTCAACGACGCATAACACGCCTTCGACTCTCGATCGGTCGCCGCAGATCCTGCAGATATCTTCTTCGGAGAGACTTCCGCATCTGTTGCAAAATCCAATCTTCTCTTTGACTTGCTGAAGTGTCTCGGCAAAATCCTTTACCTCCGCGTCATTCATATCGAGGATCGCGAATGCAAGTCTGCGAGCCGTTTTTTCACCTACTCCGGGAAGCTTTTTAAACTGATCTACCAGCTTCTGAAGCAGTGGAAGCTCAAAATTCATCACTCTCTCCCCCTGTGAAGCAAGAATCTTGCCTTAAAGCATTCAATAGCAGGAAAATGCGAAAAGATCGAAAAAGGAATCGTTGAGATATGTCAGAACAATCCTGGAAGAGGCATCCCGCCTGTAAGGGAACTCATTTCCTTGCTGATCATATCGTCGATCCGTGACTTCGCCTCGTTGACAGCCGCAACAATAAGATCTTCAAGCATTTCGACATCTGAAGGATCGACAACCTCGGGATCGATCGTCACTGAGACGATCTCGTGACGGCCATTCATCGTCACTTTGACCATACCCCCGCCGGCAGAGGATTCTATCGTCTCTTCGCCGAGCCTGGCCTGCATCTCAGCCATTTTCGTCTGGACCTGTTGCGCCTGTTTCAGTAGTTTTCCAATATCCTTCATTACGATCTTCTCCTTTTATTCCTTATAGATATCCCCGTTGAACTCCTCAACGATCCTCTTGACCATCGGAGCTCTTTCAAAAAGATCCTCAAGATCCTTGTCGGCCGGTACGGGATTTTTTACTTTTTTCGTTTTTTTCTTTTCAGGTCTTTCCGCCACATCGCCAGTTTTTTCGATTTTACGCCCATCAATGACAAATTTTCTGCCATAGAACCTTTCAAGATGCGACTCGATATAGCGTTTGTTTTTAGCCTCATGAACCATTTCAGAAGCGAACCGGTTCTGGGAATTGAAAGAAAGATAGATCTTTTCCCCCTCGACCGCTTCTACCCTTGCCGACATCAGCCAGATACCGAGCGTCAGTTTCGCCTCTCTGATCTGAGCGAGGAATCTCTCCCACTGCTCCTTTCCTCCAAGGTCGGAAAGCGCTTTTTCTTCCGATCCGCCATCTGTCGCCCTCCTGTCGTCGAAAGTGGCGTATACTTTACCCTCCGGGCCGCCTCCCCCAACACCACCGGTACCTGCATCATCCTTTTTCAGAAAGGCGCTGGCAGTCGACCTGTCCGCATCCCCTCCGAATTTTCCGGCGGTATCATATTCGTTCGAAGGAGCCGCTGATCTCTTTTTCCCGGCCGCGCGGCTGCCCGGAGAGGATGAATTCCCGGTGCCGCTCTCCTCTATCTTTCTGATCAGTTCCGATATCTCCACTGATGATTCCCAGGATGCCGCTTCGGCGATCGCTGCTTCGAGAAGGTATCTCGGCTGACTGGAGTTTTTCATCTCCCTGAACGCCCGGCTTGCCGACCTGAACAGAAAGAGAATGTCCTCTGTCCTGAAGATGCCTGCCACTTTGCGCAGCTGAGATATCTCGTCCGGGGTGAGGTCAAGCCAGAGCGGCGAATCGTCATCGACGCTTAGTATTATCATATTCCGCAAGCCCTCGAGATATGCCAGGAAGAACTCTTCGAGGTCGAGCCCCGATGAGGTGACCGCTTCGATGATACCGAAAGCATCCTTCCTGTCTCTCTGGCTGATAGCCGAGAGAAGGCTCGTTATGATCCCCGAATCGACCAGCCCGAGCACTCTTCGCACGATCTCGAGGTCGATCTTTTCATCATGCGCCGATATACACTGGTCAAGAAGGCTCTCGGCGTCCCTCATGCTGCCATCCGCCCGGCGGGATATAAGAAGAAGCGCTTCCGGATCGGCACTTATCTTCTCCGCGGCGCATATCCTCTCCAGCTGGCCTGTCAACTCGGCTGTCTCAAGCCTTTTAAAATTAAACCTCTGGCATCTTGAAAGTATCGTCGCCGGCACCTTGTGCGGCTCGGTCGTGGCGAATATCAGGTATACATGCCTGGGAGGTTCCTCCAGAGTCTTCAACAGGGCGTTGAACGCCTGGGGAGTGAGCATGTGGACTTCATCTATGATATATATCTTGGAAATACTCTGGGAGGGAGCATACCCGATCTTTTCTCTCAGGTCCCTTATTTCATCTATTCCCCTGTTCGAAGCGCCATCGATCTCTATCATATCGAGATGAGATCCCTCGTTTACCGCCCTGCACGAGGAACATTCATCACAGGGTTCATTGCCCTGCCGGTCCTCGCAATTGATCACCTTCGCGAGAAGTCTTGCCGTCGAGGTCTTGCCGCATCCCCTCGGGCCGGAAAAGAGGTAGGCGTGGGCCAGCCTCTCCTTCTCCACCGCTTTTTTCAGAGTGACAGTGACATGATCCTGGCCGATAACGTCTGAAAACTTTCTCGGCCGCCATTTTCTTGCAAGTACGAGATAAGCCATCGATGATCCACCAATCAACAGATTCAGAGACCGTGCACCCGATTTCGAGAGGCATCCCCGGCTCTTATGGCGGGGTTAACTCCGGTCAGACTATTCCGCGGCACACAGGAATGACTACGTACCGCTGCTACCTTCCGGTCCTGACGGAGTTGGCAGGTTCCTGTTGCGCGGGGCCTGGCCATCAACACCACTTCCCGCCATCGATCGCTCGAAAAGTACACTCCCTTGATCGGGGATTCAGCCCCGCTATAGCGGATTGCGGGTACAGGGCACCGCTACCTCCCCGCCTAGCACGATCCCGGAAATATAACAGATGGTGGAGATGAGCGGATTCGAACCGCCGACCCCCTCGTTGCGAACGAGGTGCTCTCCCAGCTGAGCTACATCCCCACCCTTATCGTCTCGCTCCCGTCTACCCGGACGATCGAAACGGTACCGGGAGCAAGTATAGCGCAAAACGCCGCTTTCGGCGAAATAAACTTCTCTGGCGGAGAGAGAGGGATTCGAACCCTCGGAGCAGTTACCCGCTCAACGGTTTTCGAGACCGTCCCATTCAACCAGCTCTGGCAT
>JAFGCX010000033.1 GCA_016932415.1 Candidatus Krumholzibacteriota bacterium | reverse complement strand
TTCAGGCTTCTTGATCATAAGACCGACCCCTCCCTTGAGGCGGCTTTTAGCCTGCCGTATAAATTAATTAAATTACTTGATCTCTATAACAGCGCCGACTTCCTCGATCTGTTTTTTGATCTCTTCGGCTTCTTCTTTCGATATTCCTTCCTTCAGAGTCGACGGGATCTCTTCTACGGCTTTTTTCGCCTCGATTAGTCCGAGACCGGTGATCGCCCTTACGACCTTGATGACCTGGATCTTCTGGCTGCCGAAATCCTTGAGGATGACGTCGAACTCAGTCTTTTCCTCGACCTCCGCGGCGGCCGCGCCCGGCATCATGCCGGCCATCATCGCCATCGGAGCGGCAGCGGTGACGCCAAAATGATCTTCAAGGACCTTGACGAGCTCTGAAAGCTCGAGAACAGTCATCTTCTCTACAAGCTCGACTATCTTTTTTACCGTCTTCGATGAGGATTCCACCTTTTTTTCTTCCTTGGGCTCTTCGGCCGTTACTTCAGGAGCGGCTTCCTCTGCTGTTTCCTCTACTACCTCTTCTGCTTTTTTCTTTTCATCGTCTTTCTTCGCGGGCATCTTATTTCCTCTCTTTCATTTCTTCAGTTATCAGGTTGACAGATGGCCCTGTACGCCATCATTCACCCCTGCCGTCAAGCGGCTCCCTTTTTCTCCGAAATCGCGTTCAACACGCCGGCCAGATCCCTGAGCGAAGCGCTGAGGACTCCAACGAGTCCACGCAGCGGCGCCTGGATCGTTCCAACGACCTGCGTAAGAAGCACTTCCCTGCCGGGAAGCACAGCCAGCCTGACCACTTCATCCTTGTCGATGACTCGGCCGGCCACATATCCCCCCTTGAATTTCGGGAGGTCGTTCTCATCAGCGAATTTTTTCAGCACCTGAGCCGGAGAGACCTCATCGGTCAGGCTTATCGCGAAAGCCGTAGGCCCTTCCAGCAACGGCTCCATGCCTTCGATCCCAAGATCCGCGAAACTGATCTTCGCAAGCGTATTCTTTATCACCCTGAAGGTGACACCGTTCTTACGGCATTCTTTGCGAAGTTCCGAGATATCTGCGACATTCAAACCGGTGAAGTCGTTCAGAATTACAGATTTGGCATCGCGAATGAGACCGACCATTTCGTTTACTGTATCAGTCTTTATGGGCTTTACCATAAACGATCTCCTTTCCGGTCTATCGCACCTCGGCAAGCAGTCCCTGGGAATCGATCTTTATCGAAGGTCCCATCGTCGTCGCCAGATGCACACTGATAATATATTTTCCTTTGGCTGATTGAGGTTTCGCGCGCAGAAGTTCCAGTACCAGCGCCCTGATGTTCTCGACAAGCTTTATCTTGTCGAAAGACGCCTTGCCGACCGGAACATGGACGTTCGATCCTTTGTCCACGCGATACTCGATCTTGCCAGCCTTTGATTCTTTTACAGCTTTGCCGACATCGAAAGTCACTGTTCCGACTTTCGGATTGGGCATAAGCCCTCGCGGCCCGAGTATGCGTCCGAGTTTTCCTACTTCGCCCATCATGTCGGGCGTGGCTATTGCCACATCAAACTCGAACCATCCGCCATTTATCTTCTCGATGTATTCAGCCGAGCCTACGTAATCGGCGCCCGCTTCTTTGGCCTCAATCTCTTTCTCACCCTTGGTAAGAACGAGGACCCGTACATCCTTCCCCGTCCCATGGGGAAGAAGGACAGTGCCGCGGACCTGCTGGTCGGCGTGCCTTGGATTGACCCCGAGTTTTACGGAAAACTCGAACGTCTCATCGAAATTCGCCTTCGGCAGGTTTTTTATCACCTCGACTGCTTCTTCAAGCGGATACTCCCGAGAGCGGTCGATCTTCGCTGTGCTGTCGACATATTTTTTGCCGCGCTTCATCTGCTCACCGCTTTCTCTGGTAAGTTATTTCTTGATCTTCTCATCCACGATGATCCCCATGCTCCTGGCCGTACCTTTGACCATCAGAACGGCCCCTTCGAGATCGAAAGCGTTAAGATCCTTCATCTTCGTCTTCGCGATCTCTTCAACCTGGGCCAGGGATATCTTGGCTACTTTTTCCTTATTGGGTTCGCCGGAACCTTTGGCGATCCCGGCCGCTTTCCTGAGCAGTTCGGAAGCGGGAGGAGACTTCGTAATGAACGTAAAACTTTTGTCAGCATAGACAGTTATCTCGACAGGCACGATCATGCCTGCCATATTCTGCGTCGCAGCATTGAACTGCTTGCAGAAATCCACCGAGCTGACCTGCAGCTGCCCAAGCGCCGGTCCGACTGGCGGAGCTGGCGTAGCGTTCGCACCAGGGATCTGCAGCTTTACGACCTTCAAGATCTTTTTCTTGGACTTCTTAGCCATCTTGCTTTCAGCTCCTTGATCTTCATATCGAAACCGCTTTTACAACACCGCTTATAAAGGTTTGACCTGAAGAAAATCCAACTCAACCGGTGTTTCGCGGCCAAAAATGCTAACAAGGACTTTGAGTTTTCCTCTTTCCGGATTGATCTCATCGACCACACCTGTAAATTCGGAAAACGGTCCGTCTATGACATTCACATGCTCGCCTATCGAGAATGGGACTTCCGGAATGATACCTTCCTTCTTTTCCATCCTTCCAAGGATCCGGTCGACTTCCTTTTTAGATATCGGGCTGGGCTTTTCTTCCCCCCCGACAAAATGGGTCACGCCGGGAACATTCTCCACGAGGGACCATGTCTCGTTAGTCATTTCCATTTCAATCATTATATAGCTCGGAAAGAGTTTCCTCATTGAAACGGTCTTCTTGCCCTTTTTCATCTCCGCCACCTCTTCGGTAGCGACAAGGACCTTCCCGAACTTTTCCTTGAAGTCTGAGGCCTGTATAAGGCGCTCGACCGTATCCCGCACCTTCGCTTCCCTTCCGGAGTACGTATGGACTACATACCATTTCATCCTGCCGCTGCTTTCAGGGCTGTGGCCTTTCGCCGAAGCCGCGGGGGCAGGAGTCTCTCCATCAGTAAAAGGAGGCTGCTCTGCGGGTCTATCAGGAGAATCAGTGGCCGCTCCCTCATCAGCTTCATCAGCGTCGGAAGGCTGCCCGTCGTCGTCACCATCCGCATCCGGGGGGATCCCGATATCCACATTATCGCCATTCTCCCCATCAGGCTCGACAGCTCCGTCTTTCATATTCTCCCCTTCATACAGCGTTTCGGAATCGTTGGAGATGGAAGCGTTCTCCCCGATACCATCGACGCCGTTTGAATCCTTCTCAGGGACCGTTTCCGGACCCTTTTCTTTCGAAATATCCTCGTTCATTATTTTTCCCTTACTTGCCAAAGCCGGCAGTCCCTACCAGCCAAGGAGGCGCCTGATCACAAAAGTAAGGATCTGGTCGATAAAACCGATGAAAACGGTGACTACGAAAGTCGCCACGATGACCAGCTTCGTTGATTCCTTGAGTTCGTCACGAGTCGGCCACGTGACTTTCTTCATCTCACTTTTGATCTCAGTGAAAAACTTTCCGATTTTATTGAACATACCGATCTCCGATCGATGACGGCCGCGACTCAACATCGAGGCCATCATGCCAAATCCTGCCGGGTCCGCATCCCGCGTGAACTAAAAGATCACAAAGACACTTCTATCTGGTCTCTTTGTGAGTCGTATGCTTGCCACAGAAACGGCAGTATTTACTGTGCTCAAGCCTGTCCGGATGCAATCTCTTGTTCTTCTTCGTCGTATAGTTCCTGTTCTTGCACTCCTGGCAAGCCAGTATCACGAGGTCTCTCATCGTTATCAGCTCTTTTCCTATTCAATGATCTCGGTAACTACGCCGGCGCCAACAGTCCTTCCGCCCTCGCGGATCGCGAACCTGAGCTCTTTCTCCATCGCTAT
>JAFGCX010000032.1 GCA_016932415.1 Candidatus Krumholzibacteriota bacterium | reverse complement strand
GGGGAGAGCCGGTAGCGAGCGGCGTCTACTTTTCAAGGCTCGGTACCGGGGGGGTGAAGGCGGTCAGGAAGATGATCCTTCTGCGGTGACTGTCTCATTTGAGTAAAAAGAGTCGAATAAAGACCCGGTTGTCAAGTCAACGAAAGAACTGGTAGCCGGGTCTTTCGTTGGAGGGGGATCCGGTTTCCATTCCCCATCCGGCCGGAGACTTGCTCTGCCGCGGAAACACCATTCCAAACGGGAGATTGACACCGGCTACAGGATTGATGTATCTTGAACCTTTATGTACCGGGCGACTGAGATCTTGTAGAGTTTACTGATTAGCCAGAGGAAAATCATGTGGTTGACACTTAGTGAAGAAGAACGGATGATCCAGAAGACCATTCGTGATTTTGCCGCCAAAGACCTTGCCGCAGTTGCGGATACGGCAAATCGTGAAGCTGTGTTCCAGGACGCCATTTACAGAAAACTGGGTGAACTGGGATTCATGGGGATGACTGTTCCTGAAGAGTATGGAGGGGTTGATTTCGGGACATTCTGTCTCACCCTGGCTCTTGAAGAGATCAGCAGGGTCTGTCCCGCGACGGCGATAGCGGTATCGGTCCATAATTCGCTGGCAAACGCGATCGTCCTTAAATATGGGAGCGACGCTCTCAAAAAGAAGTACCTCCCGTCGATGGCATCGGGAGATATGATTGGAGTTTACGCGATAACAGAGAGTGAAGCGGGAAGCGACGTATCGGCGATCAGGATGACGGCTGTCGTCGATGGTGATGATTATATCCTTAACGGAAACAAGATATTCATCTCTACCGGTGATAAAGCCGGCGTGATAATAGTAGTCGCCCGAACAGATCACGGCAAAAGGACTGATGGTCTTTCAGCCTTTCTTGTCGAACCGTCTTTTCCGGGCTTCTCGATCGGGAAGCGTGAACACAAGATGGGCATGAAGTCGTCGACGACAGTCGAACTTGTGTTCGAGGATTGCAGGGTGCCGGCAGGGAACCTGATCGGAGAAGTCGGTCACGGGATGAAGATCGCTCTTGGCGCTCTGGACGGTGGAAGGATCGGGATCGCTTCCCAGGCGCTTGGAATAGCCCAGGGAGCTATGGATGACGCGGTCCTTTTCGCGAGGGAGAGAAGCCAGTTCGGTCAGAAGATAATAGATTTTCAGGGGACGAAGTGGAAGATCGCCGATATGGCGGTAAAACTTGACGCGGCAAGACTTCTTGTATACAGAGCAGCGAGGATGAGGGATGAAGGCAAGCCCTGTTCGAAAGAAGCGTCGATGGCGAAATTATACTCGACCCGCGCGGCAAACGAGATAGCCTATGAATCGATGCAGATACACGGAGGAGTCGGTTATACCGAAGAGTTCCGTATCGAGAGGCTTTTCAGGGACGCCCGCGTCACCGAGATATATGAGGGGACCAGCGAGATACAGAGACTTGTAATAGCGAAAAAAGTCATAGAAGAGTACGAGCAGGCTTATCCATCCTGATCCGGATAGGGAAAGGACTGCCGAGAGGAGGAAGAATTGAAGATCATTGTTCTGCTTAAACGCGTTCCTGATACCGAAGCGAAGATCCTGATCAATCAGGAAGGTACGGGCATCAGGGAAGACGGAGTAAAATTCATAATCAATACATACGATGAATATGGGATCGAGGAAGGGATCAAGCTGAAGGAAAAGATCGGCGGAGACAGTAAAGTCACCGTCGTCTGCCTCGGTCCTGAAGAATCGACCGAGGTCATACGGACCGCTCTTGCCATGGGTGCTGACGACGCGGTTCATATCTGCGATCCGGCTCTGAAGGCGCCGTCTCCTTTCACGACCGCTGCCGTTCTGGCAAAAGCTATCGGTGAAGAGGGGTTCGATATCATATTTTGTGGAAAACAGGGTATAGACGATGATACGGCGCAGGTCCAGAGCGGCCTCGCCGAGATGCTTGATATTCCCCAGGTGAATATCGCAGGCTCTTTCGAGCTTTCCGAAGACGCCTCGAAAGCGGTCGTGGGCAGGAGGATCGAGGGTGGAACAGAGATGATCGAGACCTCGCTTCCAGTGATCGTCTCATGCGACAAGGGTCTCAATGAACCGAGATACGCGTCGCTGCCCGGTATCATGAAAGCGAAAAAGAAAGAGATAAGGACCAGGACTCTGGCCGATCTGGGATTCGATGAAGCTCCAGGCGCCGGCGCGAGCAGAATATTAAAATGGCTTACCCTTCCAAAGGGAGGGGAATGCAGGATGGTCGAGGCTGAAGAGGTCTCGGATGCTGTCAAAGAACTTGCTCGCCTGCTGCGTGAAGAGGCAAAAATCATATAAGAGATTATGGAGGATTCTGCAATGGCAAACGATGTTCTGGTTTTTGGTGAATTAAGAGGTGGAGAGATCAAGAAGGTGGTCAGGGAATTGATCGCCGCGGGTAAGGTAATAACGGAAAGCACAGGTGGATCGATTGACGCGGTCCTTATGGGAAGGGGATCTGAAAATGAGGCGGAGAAGGTCAGAAAGCTGGGTCTTCGAAAGATCGCCGTCTTGAGTGACGAGATCCTGGATAACTACTCTACTGAAGGTTACGCGGAAGCTCTTGCCGGAATGATAAAGGAAGAAGGATACGGTTATATTCTTCTCGGCGCGACGGCCATGGGGCGCGATCTCGGCCCGAGAACGGCGGCGAAGGTCGATGGAGTGATGTTCAGTGACTGTGTCGATCTCAGAGTCGAGGGTACTTCCCTGGTGGCGCGCAGACCTGTCTATTCGGGCAAGCTCCTTATCGATATTACTCCGGTGGGAGATCATCCTGTATTCGTGACGATAAGACCGAATAATATCGCCCCGGCTGGGGAAGGTGCCGATTCGAGCGATGTTGTGCAGAGGCCTTCCGGAGTGACAAGAGAGATGATAAGGGCTATCGCTACCGAGATCGTCCCTCTGAGCGGTGGACGTCCGGACGTAAGCGAGGCTGATGTGATCGTCTCCGGCGGAAGGGCGATGAAGGACGCGGCGAATTTCAAATTACTCGGCGATCTGGCCGATCTTTTCGGAGGAGCTGTCGGTGCTTCAAGAGCCGCGGTCGACGCGGGATTCGCCGAACAGCCTCTGCAGGTAGGTCAGACCGGCAAGGTCGTCAATCCGAAGCTCTATATAGCATGCGGGATATCCGGAGCGATACAGCATCTGGCCGGGATGAGGACTTCGAAGGTGATCGTAGCGATCAACAAGGATCCCAACGCGCCTATATTTGAGAAGGCTCACTACGGCATCGTTGGAGACCTTTTTGAGATCGTCCCGATCCTGACCGAGGAGATAAAGAAACTTCTGAATTAGTTTTTTGCGGACCGGGGTTCCGGGATTTTTTCTTTCTGGAGGTAGTATGACTGTACAGGGTGCTATCCTGATCGTTCTTTTCGCTGCCACCCTGGCGGCCTTCGGTTTTATCGTAAGGATGTTGATCCGCACGCTTCTGCTAGGCAGAAAGCAGGGCGGATTCGGTAGTCCCGGCAAGCGTATCTGGTCGGTAATAGTATACGTCGCCGGGCAGGCAAGAGTTCTGGCGCAACCCGCCGGGATAGGTCATTTCCTGATTTTCTGGGGATTCATCTTTATTACGCTCGGAACAATAGAGCATATAACCGGCATGATCGTCCCCGGCTTCAGCTATGTCGCTCTTTTCGGCGCGACAGCAGCCGGATGGATATCTCTTCTTCAGGACATTCTGGCGCTTCTGGTCCTTTTCGCAATCATAGTGTCGTTTTACAGGCGGTTTATTATTAAACCGGTCAGACTCAAAATAGACGACCCGGGGGCGAGGAATGAAGCGGTATTCATACTCTCGCTGATCTTTGTACTGATACTGCTTATGTTCTGCATAAAGGGTATCGGGATCATAGACGGGAAGATCGATAGCCGGTATGCTCCTGTTTCAGCCATCGCCGCGAAGCTTTTCGAAGGAAAAGGATTCGATCTGCACATAGCCGAGAGCATCCTCGCCTGGATACATCATCTGATCATTTTCTTTTTCCTGCTTTATGTTCCGTTCTCTAAACATATTCATATCCTCGGAGCGATCCCGAATATATACCTTCGCAATCTCGGATCCCCCGGAACCCTTTCGCGTATGGATTTCGAGGATGAGACTGCTGAAAAATTCGGCAATTCAGAGCTGCAGGATTTCACGTGGAAGCAGCTTCTCGATCTCTATGCCTGTACCGAATGTGGAAGATGCCAGGCGGCCTGTCCGGCGTTCATGACAGAAAAACCGCTGAGTCCCTTCAGGATGATCCATCGCATGAGAGGGCTTCTTATGGAGGACAGGGGAAGATTGCTGAAGGCTGCGCCCGAGAGACTGGAAGGTATGCCGATCATCCCCGGTACAATGACAGAGGACGAGATATGGGCCTGCACGACGTGCGGCGCCTGTATGCAGGAGTGTCCTCCATTCATCGAGCACGTTCAGAAGATCGTCGACCTGAGGCGCTATCTCGTTATGACGGAAAGCCGTTTTCCCGCCGAGATGCAACCGGTCTTTAAAAATATGGAAGTCAATTATAATCCATGGACGATGGGATATTCGGCGAGGGCGGATTGGGCCGAGGGCCTCGATATCCCTCTCGCTTCAGAAAAGAAAGAATTCGATATCCTCTTCTGGGTCGGTTGCGCCGGTTCTTTTGATTCGAGGGGCCAGAGTGTCAGCAGGGCGATCGCCAGCCTGTTGAAAAAGGCAAAGGTCGATTTCGCTATTCTAGGGACCGAGGAGATGTGCTGTGGGGAAACGGCGAGAAGGATGGGTAACGAATATCTCGCCCAGACGCTGATCGAAGCTAATATAGAAACGCTGGGAAAATATTCGTTCAACACGATCCTGACCGCCTGTCCTCACGGGTTGAATACGTTCAGGGTCGAATATCCCCAGTTCGGTTACGAAAAACCGGTAATGCACCATAGCGAATTTCTGCTGGAGCTGGTCAGGGAAGGAAAGCTCGGGGCGGTGAAGGCGGATTTCAAAAAAGGCGTCTATCACGATTCATGCTACCTGGGACGCTACAATGATATCATCGATGAGCCGCGTGATCTGATCAATAGCGTTGTCAAGACCGATCTGGCCGAATTCGGACGGCATGGAAAACGTTCTTTCTGCTGCGGAGCTGGCGGAGGACGCATGTGGATGGAAGAGGATACAGGAAAAAGGATAAACGAGGAAAGGGTCGATGAGTCGCTTGGACTCGGAGTAGACCGGATCTTCACCGCCTGTCCTTTCTGTCTGACGATGTTCGAGGACGGACTGAAATCCCGTGATGTTGAAAATATCAAAGTGCTCGATATAGCGGAACTTGTCGCCGGGATCGATAAATAGGACCGGGCGCGGGATGTCCCGGCCGATCAATCCCCGGGATCTTTCAGAACGACCTGGATAAAGTGGCGGAGATCATCGTCAGCGAGAAGTCGTCATCCCTTCTCGAGTGGCGTTCAGGGTCGTGGGTAATAAAAAGGTTCAACGAAGTCTCTGCCTGCAATGAGACATTACCCATCAGCGAAAGCCTGTTGAGATAATAGTCGGAATAGATATCATTTTCCTCCAGCAGATAATCCCTTCGGCCAGGTTCGTACGTACAACTCATCCAGAACCTGTCGTGCCTTGACAATTCCAGTCCGAGGACGATCGAGCCTTCGCGATACTGCTCTTCCGGAAACTCATCGCAGAACATCCCCGCCAGGCGGGGTTCTATACTGATATTGATATACTCTCCCGCTGACCAGGTCGCGCCTGTCCCCGCCCTGAGAAAATGCGTGTTGAAAAAGGTAGTCGATGGATCGTCGTAGAGATAGATCTCCGATTCGATTCTCAGATCGTATCTGGTCTTATCAGACTGGATGATCGAATAATCCGCGAAAGAATAGATGATCCAGCTGGAACTTCTGGTATTCTCCCTGTATTCTCTCCTGTCGGCTGAGATCGAGAGTTCCGTCTTCCGCTTCATGTCAGACACAAGATGAAATTCGATATCGGTCTGGAATCGGTTGAAACTCAGAGCTGTCGAGTCGGGGACATCCCTGTATCCAGCGGAAAAGCCGACGCGGAAAAAATCATCGAAATACGATCCTTTTTCCATCTCCAACCCGGTGTCAAAATAGCGGTAATCATAATCGAACGATGTCCTTTTGCTGAAATCGACAAGTTCGACCCTTGTCTTTGACGCGATCTTCAACCGATCTTCGAAATACCTGCTGATCTTCATGTGCAGGTTCGACTGAGCGTAATCGTTTCCGAATGTGTAGTCGCTGCCTTCCCGGAAATATTTCAGTCTCAGGTTGTTCCTCAATTCGAACAGGAGGGATTTTCGCGATCCCGCGGTGAATCCGGTGACAAGATTCTCATTGACCGTCTGATTTCCAAACTTGAAGGTGTTGGAGATATCAAAACGGGAAAGATCATTGTTCCAGTCGAGCGAATTGGCAAGAGACAGGTAGAATTCTTCTATCGCTTCAGTCGTATCGTCTTCCAGAATGGTAAACCTGTCGATGTATGAATCATATCCGGCAAGAAGGGATGAGCGCAGCTGAGTGCCTGCGTTGGCGTACCGGAAGGCGAGGATGCTGCCGCATAGAGAGATCAGGATCATTATTAAAACGATATGAGGGGATCTTTTGTTTCCAGTCATCAAGGAGTCTGCCTGAGTAATATTTCCGCTTCACTCAGAAGCTTTATCGCTAACAGGGGGTCTCCACGAAGATAAGCATCTTCGGCTATTTTGACAATAGTCCATATTTCTATCAATACAGGGTTCTTCTCTTTATCGTTTTCGTTTCCGATCTCGGCGATAAACCCGGAGTGGATCTCTACGAAGAGATCCTCGTAGTCTGTCCTTGAAATGGAATCTGCGGCCGCCGGATACAGATCCTGTTGATCGGCAGCTGGCCTTTTCAGATCAGATGTTGAAGCACAGGCTGAAAAAACAGCGATCAGGATGATGAATATGGGCTTCATCTTCAATCGGCGCATATTTCTCTTACCCGCTGGTAGATATTTCTCGCTATCCTTGCCTCGGCATCCGCCTGGCCGTATCTTTCCTTCTCGAAAAATCCGACAGCATTGTCAAGATGCCTGTTCGCGCGTTCGAAGAGGTTACGCGCTCCTTCCGCGCCGCACTCGGCAAGATCGGCCTGGATATTATCCCTGACCTGCATCGCCGTTTCGATATTCTTTTCCGCCTGCCCAGGTTCGATTTCAGATCCGCCTGACTGAACGGCCTCTCTCAGCATCGAACGCACCCTTATGATCAGGCGTTTACCCTCGTCAGCGCGGTTATTGGCGAATTCTTTCCTTGCTCTCTCGAGAAGCGCCTCGGATCTCTGAACGACGCCGGTCGGATCGGAAGCGTCCGCGAAATGTTCTCTGGCCCTTTCAAGAAGCCTGTACGCTTCTTCAAGACCGTTCTCGGCGATCCCGTTTTCTCCGTTCGGGAACTGGCGGGCAAAACCGCGAAGGATCCTTTCACATTTCTCGATCGAGAGGCGCGCCGCCTGGTACTTACCCTCGGCTATCATCTCTTTCGCTCTTTCAAGTGATCTGACAGCCTGCTCCATCCTTACCCTGTCATTTTCGGTGCCGTTCTGATCTACCCTTTCACGCGTTCTTATGAGGAGTCTTTCCATCAACATCAGACGCCGTTCGCTCATCTCCTTAAGGTCGAGGACCTTTCTGAAACGTTCCTCCGCGCGTACGGCGAGCTTTCTCGCGTTCTCCGCTAGATTCATGGCGAGCTGGTTTCTGAGCTGGTTGGCGTTCATATGAGATTCTTCGAGAAGATCACGGGACCTGCTCATCAGCCCGAAAAGGCGTTCATCCCTGACGCCGGTCTCCGTCACGCGTTCCCGGAGCCTGAGAAGTTTATCCCTGGTATGTTCGGAGAGATTGGTCAGTTTTTCCTCTATGCGGGCGTCATCTCTGGCCAGGGCGATCGCGTGCCACGCTTCCTTTCGCGCTTCCATAGTATATTTGTACGCGAAGGTATTGTGATGAGCTTCGAACTGGTTCAACGCTCTTTCCTGAAGCGCTATCGCCTTGTCAAGGGATATCCGGGCTATCTGGCTTCGGCTGTCGGCTATGATCGATTGCGCTTCCCTGATCACTTCGCTCGTTTTTTCAACCGCGCTGCGGGTAGCCTCGGTATCGGCGATCTGCGCGAACGCCGCTCCGGCAAAGGTGGAGGTCACTGCCACGACGAGCAGTATGATCATTGTTTTACAGTATTTAATGTTCATGGTGTTATTTGCTCCTTTCAGTAACTTTCGGAAATAATAACACGCAAAGGGTATGCCATGAGGCACAAAAGACCTTATCTGTAAATAATACAATACATTAAGGTTAAATATGATCTCCTCGAACAAGGTATATTGTACTATATCGTTCAGTTTTGATGGACCGTAGGGTGCATCGATTCACTATATCATTCATCTTCTTCGGCCGGTCCGGAGGCAAGCCCGTATTTTTCGAGCCTCCCGTAAAGAGTCCTTCTGGTTATTCCGAGGATAGAGGCTGCTTTGCTTTTATTTCCGCCCGATCGTTTTATGGCAAGTTCGATCAGTGATTGTTCGATCTCAGGAAGCGATTTTTTACCGATAAGCGACCCAAGGGCATCCTCTGGAGAGGAAAGAGCCTGCCCGGCGCCGAGAGAGAGGTGAGCCGTCGTTATCGGTCCCGATCCGGCGAGGATCGTCGCGCGTTCAAGGATGTTCCTCAATTCCCGTACATTTCCCGGCCAGGCGTATCCAGACAGTTTCTCAATCACATCTTTACCCAGGGGGGTCAAATGTTCCGCCCTGCCTCTTATGAAATCCTCGGCGATTGGAAGAATGTCTTCGGGCCTGTCCCTCAGAGGAGGGATCCTGACCGGGAAGACATTGAGCCGGTAATAAAGATCGCTTCTGAAAGATCCTTCAGCCGACATCTTTTCAAGATCCCTGTTTGTCGCCGCTATCACCCTGACATCCACTCTGACCGGCCTCGAACTGCCAAGGGGAAGAAATTCTCCCAGCTCGATAGCCCTGAGAACTTTCGCCTGCAGGGCGACGGGGAGCTCGCCGATCTCATCGAGAAAGATCGTCCCCTTGTCAGCCAGTTTGAACTGCCCCGGTTTTTTCTGCGACGCCCCCGTAAAGGCTCCCTTCTCAAAACCGAAAAGTTCACCTTCGATAAGCGTGTCGGGTATCGCGGCGCAGTTTAAAATTATATAAGGGTTGGAAGAACGCCTGCTTGCCTTATGGATCTCCGCGGCGACAAGTTCCTTTCCCGTCCCGCTTTCTCCGAATATCAATACCGGCGTATCTGTCGGGGCCACTTTCAAAATGACATCCCTGACATCATTTATTACCGGGGACGCGCCGATCAGTCTCGTCTCAGATCCCGTGGTCGAAACCTTTTCACGCAGGGCGAGGTTCTCTACTACCAGATCGCGTCTTTCCTGGATTCTTTTCAGCAGAAGGATTACTTCATCCATCTGAAAAGGTTTTACAAGGTACTCGTAAGCCCCCTCGCGCATCGCTTCCACTGCCGTCGAAGCTGAAGCGTAGGCAGTCATCATCACGAAATCAGTGCCGGGGGATCTTACCTTCGTCTGGCGAAGAAGCTCCAGGCCATCCATACCGCCGAGGCGCAGGTCGCAGAGGACAATATCTGCTTTGCCTTCTGTTATCCGGATCAGGGCTTCTTCAGCGCCTGTAAAGGTCTCTACATCGAATCCCTCACTGGCGATACGTTCGGAGAGAAGCATCGTGATCTTGATCTCATCGTCGATAATCAGTATTCTGCTCATCTTCTATTCTCCATCGTTGTCTGGCACTGGAAGCCTGACTGTTACAGCCGTACCAAGTCCGGGAGTGCTTTCCATATCGATTGTCCCATGGTGATCCTCGATAATCCTTTTCGCTATAGACAGACCGAGACCGCTGCCGTTTCGTTTTGTGGTGAAGAAAGGTTCGAATATCATCGACATCTCTTTTCTGCCGATCCCCGATCCGTGGTCCCTGAACAGGATCGTATAATTTACCCCATCTGTTTCGAGGGAGACCTCTATCGCCCGGGCTTCTTCCGACGCTTCCCTTGCGTTTAACAGGATATTGAGAAGCGCCTGCTGAATCTTTTTCTCGTCGCAGACGAAGGGAGACTCTGGAACTGACGAACTGTATTCGATAATCGCATGTCTTTGGGCCGTTCCTTCTTCGATGAGTCTTATCGATCTGTTGATGATCAACGCCAGATCGCAGAGTGATCGGCTGGTAGCTTCATTTTTCGCGAAGGCCAGATAGTCTGTCAGTATGCCGTCAAGCCTGTCTGTTTCTTCGAGGATGAACTCATCGATATCTTTTGCCGAACCGGGGCAGGTGCGCCGCAGTTTTTCGGCGCTGCTCCTTATTATGAACAGGGGGTTGCGTATCTCATGCGCTATGCCGGCGGCCATCCTGCCCATCGAAGCGAGCCTTTCCGATTGAAAGAGAGACTCTCTTGTCCGTAAAATGGACCTCGTCGCTTTTATGATGAAGAGGATGAAAAACAGCAATCCGGCGATTGAGACCGAGGTCGAAGCGATCAGGATCTTCCTGAGGTCTTCAATCCCTTCAAGAAAGGCGGCGTTGGCTTCGACTGCCGCGACCAGTCCCGAACTCTCCGATCCTGGAGGGATCGGAGCATATCCCGCCTTGAAATATTCGCCCTGCTCGGAGCGGACCAGTCCTGTCGAGGAAGGATCCCCCTCCAGCGCTTTTATTATCGCAGGATAATCCATATTCCAGAGGGGATATATATCGCCAGGCTGGAAGAGTCCGGGGTGCAGCGAGATGATGATCGTGCCGTCTTCGCGCAGTACGGTTATATTGGAAAGAGAGAACTCCTTGCTGTAATCGTGGAATATAGCCGGTGGTTCCTCGCTGATCCCAAACATATCGATCTGATCTGAAAGTTCAGCCATCGCGTTCGAATCGACTGAAGCTGATACCATCGAAGCGAGAGATCGCAGGCGGGTCGAAAACTCCCTGTCAAGACCTGAACGGATCTGGTTGTAATAATACCAGTTGATAGACATAAGGAGAGCGATGATGATCAGTATCCCAATCATCATCCAGGCGTTTCTGAGTACAGTTGCCGCTGATTCTTTCTCCATGGATAGAATATTTACCTTATCGAGTGAAACCTTGCAAGAGCATGTTTCTTCCATGTGGGGTCATGAGACGCTTTTTTGTATTTTTCCTTCGCTTCAGTTTTTCTTCCCTGCTTGAGCAATGCTTCTCCCCAGTAGAAATAAAGTCCCCCCGAGGAGGGGAATTCTTCGATCCCATCGCGCACAAGCGCGAAGATATCGTCTGTCCGCCCGGTCTTCATAAACAGCTTGCTCAACGAGACATAGACTTTCTGTTTTTCCGCGCGCGGGATATTTTTCAGGCCGAGAGCCTTTTTGTAATATTTTATCGCTGCTTCATCATGAGACATCTTTTCGTGCAGAGAGGCCAGGCTCAGGCAGGCCAGGGGGTCATCCGGATCAGACTTATGGGCTTTCGCGTAATATCCCAAAGCTTCTTCTTTTCTGCCGCTGTTGAAGCTTATATATCCGAGGTGAAGGTTGGCTATGTAGTTATCTGGATTTCTCCCCAGTGTCTTTTTAAAGGCCGCTTCAGCTTTCTTTGTCTTGCCTCTTCCATAATAAAGTTTGCCGAGCAGAGCTGTGGCAAGTTCAAGGTTTCCCGCTTTGAGCAGATAGACTTCCGCTTCATCCCTGTAACCGAGTTCGAGGCCGGCCCGGCCGATAAGCAGGAAGTGCCGGCTGTCGGCGCCTCCCAGAGATTCCGTCTTCATCATTTCCGTCCTGACCTCGCTCCACCTCTTTTCACGTTGAAGCATCGTCCCCGTCTCGTACGCCGCGTCAGGATCGGAGGGATCTAGTTCATAGACTCTTTCCCATGTCCGGGTGGCCGATTTCCTGTCTCCGTCAGCCGTATATACCCTGGCGAGGAGCCTCATAGCTTCCAGATTGTCCGGTTCCCTGCCAAGAAGTCCAGTCAGCATCTCCTCGGCTTTTTCATATTCACTGTTCTGCGCCGCGATGGTCGCGTCAAAAATGACTGCTCCTGCAGAAAGAAGCCCTGGTCCATTTTCGACGACCTTTCCGGCATCTTCTTTCTGGCCGGTTACAGCGCCAGACGGTGGCGTCCCGGCGCATCCGGCAAGGATGATCATGGAGATGATCGGCCCCGCAAGTATGATAAGTGGAAAAAGATACTTCGAATATTTTCTGATCTCCATTTCTAACCTTTCAATTGTCACCTGGATCGTTCAGGCATCACCGCCGTTGTTTTCCCCGAATAAATAAAACCATCCACAGATGATAAATAATAACATTCGAAGCGTCATGGAAAGGATGAAAAATAATGATTCCCTGACAGTATCTGTCGTGACCGGGATCGCCGCCGCGTCCGAAGGTGCTATTTCTGGTGCAAAAAAGCTTCGATATGTTATAATCACTGAGGGATCGGCCGGTGGTTTCCGGAAAGGATCTGGAAAAGAAAAGCCTTTATGGAAAGCGGATATTTCATATGGATATTAGAAAAATTGTTACAGCGACACTGGTTCTTGCCATGCTCATCAGCCAGGTGGGCTGTTCCGGATCGGAAAAGAAAAAAAGAAAACTGTCGGGGTCGACTGAAATAACAATACTCTTTTCAAGCGATATGCTCGGGAAGGTAAGATCCTGCGGATGCACAGTCCTCGATGTGGGCGGCCTCGGCAGGAGGACGTCATATGCCGATCGTGTCAGAGCCAGTTCCAAGAACCTTCTTATAATCGACGCGGGAGACGCTTTCAGCCTTGATCTTGCCTATCTGCAGAGTGAAGCGGAGATCACTTTTGAAAGTTTCAATATAATGGGGCTCGATGTCTTTACTCCCGGCGAACTTGAATTTATATTCGGGTTGCCTTTTCTGCAGGCCCTGGCGGAGAATGCCTCTTTTGATATCGTATCGGCAAATATCATCAGCACGGAGACGGGGGAGCCGCTCTTTGGAAAAAGTTTTGTCGTAAAGGAGTATGAGGGGGGAATCAGGATCGCGATAACAGGTGTACTTGATGAAGCGGTACGTTTCCCCGGGTATATCGACAAGAGCGGATTCCGGGTCGAACCAGCCGAGAAGACGCTGAAAAAAATCCTTCCCGCAATGAAGCGTGAAGCCGATTTCCTCATACTTTTAAGCCATATGGGCGTCGATAGGACGGAGGATCTGCTCACCCGGATCCAGGATTTCGATATCGCGCTTGTGGGTCATGGAAAACCACTTATCAAAGAGCAGAAAATGGCGGGAAGGACCCTTCTGCTGGCGACAGGAGGGCTCGGGCAGTATATAGGTACTATCACCCTCAAGATCAGTCCGGGAGGAAAATATACAAGCGGCCTTCTGTCACAGATCCAGCTCACTTCTGAGAAATATGAAATCGATCCGAGGATCAGGGACCTTTTTTATCAATACGATCTGCCACTTACCGACAAGGAATTCAGAAAGAAGGGCAAATCGGTCGAGAGGTGACGGGTTTCCTTCGATGATCCGGAAAAACATGGTTTTAATGACGAACCGGTTTAATAATTTGTAGTTGACAATACTCCGGATGCGTATTAATTTTCAACGGTGAAATAGCCTTGGTATATGGTGGTATCCTTCTTATTGTAGAAATAACAAGAGGGTTTTATCTGTTCACTTTTGACAAAGGAGCGTATCCATGTCGAAGTTCTTTTCATCCGTTCTGATCCTGGCCCTTATTACTGGAGTATTTGCTGGTTGCGGTGGTTCGCTCGATGAGACCTATCAGATGGTCACTATCAGGGAAGCGGGGCACGCAAACATTACCAGTCCGGGCTTCAAGTTCGGCTTCGATACGCCCAAATTCATTGCCGTCAACGGCAATGTAGGACTGGTCCGCGACGGCAACCTGATCGAGTTCTTCACGGGCGAAGACCTCGAGAACAAGGTCAAGCTGGTTGAGGGCCGCAAGTTTGTCGCGGGTACGAGAAAGGTCTTTTCGCCCCGCGTCCACTTCGCGATTGATTTCTTTGTTGTCGGCGGCGATACAATCAAAGTAGGCGAGCCTTACTCCACGACATTCCCGACTCTTCTCAGGGGATTCGACGAGGGACAGTTCGAAGAGGTGGACATCAACGGGATCGATTCCTCCACGAGGAAACTCAAAGAGATCTACGACACGAAGTTCAAGGTTCCCGAGGCTGAACTTACATATGAAGAAGTCGATTACAAGGGCGAGCCTGAAATGGCTTATATAGTGACTCTTCCAAACGTAAGGTTCATCCTTGAAGAGGTGAACCCCGGCATGGAACTCATACTCAAGGCCCTGATAGCCGAGAATCTTTTCTTCTCGGGCGGCCTGAGCTATGGCGGAGCTCCTTCGGCCTCCCTTTTCCCGAGATCCTACAGGACCAGCACGAAGATCGGCGGGAAAGCCACGGTCGAGTACATCAAGTACGCGGGCGAAGTCGTTCCCCTGACCCAGTAGACTGATTTACGGGAAATAGTAAAATGGTGGAGGGCTGGTCATCTGACCGGCCCTCTTTTTTGCCGGAAAGGATGCCAGGAAGGCCCATATCGCTTCCGAATCGGGATTTCCATGCGCGCCGCGCGTCTGATCCTGTTTATGCTTGACCGCCGGCCTTCCTCTGAATTAGTTTAAGAAGCGTCGGATAACCTGTATAGAGACAAGGAGAATAAGTGCCGGAAAATCTGAAGGTCGGGGACAGCGTAAACAGGATCATGGTCGTCGCGAAAAAGGTGAAGAGAGATTTTTCCAACGGCAGATTTTTTCTCTTTCAATTTTCCGACAAGGACGGGACAGTAAAGGGTGTCTGGTGGGATCCCGCCCGCGAAGCTGATAAAATCAAGGCTGACGATGTGGTACGGGTGACTGGCGAGATCCAGGAGTACCAGGGAGCTCTGCAGATAAGAGTCAACTACGTCGAACTGCTTGCCGAGGGACAGTACGATCCTTCGGCTTTTCTTCCCTCCTCATCAAGGGACCTCGATTCACTTTACTCGGGGATAATGGAGATCATAGCCGATGTGAAGAACAGTGATATCGCGCGTCTTCTCGACACGATTTTTTCAGATGACCAGTTCAGGATGAGATTTCTTAAAGCTCCGGCGGCTAAAGGCTGGCACCATTCTTATGTCGGAGGGCTCGCTGAACATCTCCACGATATGGCGAGGATTGCAGTCTCAGTCTCGGATGTGTATGAAGAAGTCGACCGCGATCTGCTTCTTGCCGGTGTCTTTCTGCACGATCTTGGAAAGATGTCAGAGCTGTCGGTCTCCAACCATATAGACTATTCCGACAGGGGAAGATTGCTCGGACATATCAGCATGGGAGTCGAGCTGCTCGATGAATATCTGCGGGGAATCGGGGATTTTCCTACGGATCTCGAGGTCAGGCTGAAACATATGATACTCAGCCACCATGGACAGCTAGATCACGGATCGCCAGTCGTTCCGATGACGATCGAGGCGATGCTTCTCAGTTATATAGACAATCTCGATGCCCAGGTCAGAGGTTCCCTGATGGTCCTTGGAAACAGTACGGGAGAGGGTAACTGGAGCGATTATGTCCGGCTTCTCGACAGATTTATTTACAGGGGTGATGGAGCAGGGGAAGCCCCCGGTGAAGAGGAGGGTGATGAGGATGGATAGATTTCCCGCCTGGGTAGAAGTCGATCTCGACGCGTTCAAGTGGAATATCAGCAGGATCAGGGAGCATGTTGAGGATAGGGTTGATATTCTTCTTGTAGTAAAGGCGGACGCGTATGGACACGGAGCGGTGAGACTTTCGCAGATGGCAAGCGAATGCGGGATAAAGATGCTCGGTGTGGCGACCCTCGACGAAGGCCGCGAACTGAGAAAGGCGGGGGTCCGGTTGCCCGTGATCATTCTGAGCCCCGTTCTTCCGCAGGAGATGCGCGAGGTCCTCGAAAATGACCTGGCAGTGACGGCATCCTCTGTCGCTTTCGCCAGGGCGGTGTCCAATGCGGCGCGGGAGAAGGGGAAAGTATGCACGATGCATGTCGAGATAGATACGGGGATGGGACGCGCCGGCCTGCCGAAAGATATTGCGGCCGAGTCGATCAAAGAGATGAAAAGAATGGAGAATCTCAATATAGAAGGAATATTCACTCATTTCCCCGCCTCTGACAGTGATTTCGATTTCACCTTCGATCAGATCTCTGAATTCGGAGAGATCCTTCGTAAACTCGAGTCTGACGGAATAAGATTCAGATATGTCCATTGCGCGAACAGCGCGGCTGTCGTCAATTTCCCCGATTCGCGTTTCAATATGATACGACCGGGTATCCTCGCTTATGGACATTATCCGTCAATCGACCTGAGGGAAAAGATAGATGTCGTACCGGTGATGAATTTCAAATCAAGATTGATCCTCGTCAGAAGCATCGAAGCGGGAGAGAGCATAAGTTATGGAAGGACTTTTATAGCTCCCGAGAGGATGACGGTAGGGGTGATAGCCGCCGGTTACGGGCATGGCATGAGTCACCGCCTTTCTAACAAGGGGAAAGTCCTATACAGGGGAGAGAAAGTCAATATTATCGGCAGGGTGACCATGGATATGACGATGGTCGACCTGGCCGGATTTGAATCCCCCCGGGTCGGGGAAGAGGTCGTCATATTCGGAAGGCAGGGGGAATCAAGCATAAGCGCAGATGATATAGCACAGTGGGACGGTACCCTGAATTACGAAGTCCTTTGCCGGATAAGCAAGAGGGTCGTTCGCGTCTATCTCAGAAGCGGGCGTATCGAAAGCACAAAATCGCTCCTTGGAGTCCAGGAGATCTGATCGAAACGGGCGGAGCGATTGAACCGGCCGGAACATTTCCAGATAAAAGACCGATAGTCAACGGGAGGCATAAATGGCCGATAATCTCATGATTAACAGGATGATAGACCATACGCTCCTTAAACCGGAGGCTACCCCTGAAGATATAATCAGGTTATGCCGCGAGGCGGTAGAATATTCATTCTACAGCGCCTGCGTGAATACTCACTTTGTCCCTCTTGTATCGCGAGAGCTCGATGGGACCGATATAAAGGTCTGTTCGATCGCCGGGTTTCCACTGGGAGCTGTCGATACCGCAGTGAAAGCTTTCGAAGCCCGGAGGGCGGTCGAAGCGGGAGCAGACGAGATAGATATGGTATTGAACGCGGGAGCGGTCAAATCGGATGATTGGAACCTGGTACATGATGATATCGCGGCGGTCGCCGATTCCTGCGGCGATGCTCTTTTGAAAGTAATAATCGAAGCGGCGCTTCTTACTGACGAAGAAAAGAGAGAAGCATGCAGGACGGCTGTGAAAGCCGGCGCGGGGTTCGTCAAGTCCTCCACCGGATTCGGCCCGCCAGGGGCCAATATCGCCGATATAAGGATAATGAGGGAGACGGTTGGTCCGGGCATCGGGGTAAAGGCTTCAGCCGGGATAAGGACCGCGGTTTTTACCGTAGAGTTGATCGAAGCCGGAGCAAACCGGATAGGAACCAGCGCCGGAGTACAGATAATGAAAGAATATCTCGGGGATGGCTGAAAGGCATTTTTAAGAGATACCAGGCGCGATAGGTGTCTTCCGGGAAAAGAGGCTGCAAGCGGCAGTGGAACGGGTTTCCAGGGTATCCTATCTTCTCGGCAATTCCTTTTCCTCAGATGCTTCCCTGTCCATTTCCCTGAAATCCTTGTCGGGATCGAGAAGATCGTAGGCGCTTATCCTGTGCAGGTCGCAAGTCCTGGAAGGTTCATGTCCCTCGATGAAAAGTTCCCTTCTGACATTCTTGCAGTATGGAGTCGCCAGAAGGCCTGAATCGGTGCAGATCATCGCTTCTGATATCCCGTCAGGCCTGGTGAATTCGGGACCTGTGTTACCGGGGTGGGCGGCCTTCATTATCCACGTCCATAACGGGAGGGCAGAATATGCTCCGACCATATTCTTTCCCATAGGGATGACTCCGTGACTGAATCCGGTCCATACTCCGACTGCGAGATCCGGAGCGTACCCGATGAACCAGCCATCCCCCTCATCATCCGTGGTTCCTGTCTTTCCGGCGCAGGGGATCTTCAGCCCCATATATCTCGCGGTCCTTCCCGTACCCTCGTCGATCGTCGTCTGCATCATATCGTTCATGATATAGGCGATCTGTGCCGAGAGGACCTCTTCCTGCGATTCCCTGTAATCCTCGAGGATATTGCCATCGGCGTCCACGATCCTGAGAATAGCCATCGGTTCGGCCCGGATCCCACCGGTGGCGAGTACTCCGAAAGCCGATGTCAGATCGAGCAGCGTGACTTCCTGCGCACCGAGAGCGAGAGAGAGGTACGGCATCAAAGGAGTCCTTATACCCATTCTTTTCGCCACGTTGATGACCGCGGGGCCTCCGAGTTTCTGCAGAAGTTTTACCGCGGGGATATTTATCGACTTGTCCAGAGCGAATCGCAGCGAGACAGCGCCGTGAAATGTCCTGCTGAAGTTTCTCGGTTTGTATACTTCCCTGTTCGGCATCTCGATGACAATAGGAGTGTCCAGAAGAATGTCCGAGGGAGAATATCCATATTCAAGAGCGGCGAGGTATATGAACATCTTGAAAGCGGATCCCGGTTGCCTCCTCGCCTGTATGACACTGTTGAATTTTTTTTCCTTGAAATTTCTTCCTCCGACCATCACCTTGATATGACCATTACGTGGATCGATGGCGACAGCAGCTGACTGGAGATAGTCCGGTGCTACTTTAACTCCGGCGGTGAGTGAATCAAGATACATTGCCCTGGTAAATTCATAACCGTTCTTTTCCTCGAGACTGGTTATGAAGGTCTCCATCGAGTCCTCGGCAACTTTCTGAAGGTACGGGTCTAGGGTCGTGTAGACTGTCATTCCCCCGCTGTAAACGGCGGTGTCGCCGTATTTCTCGACAAGTATCTGGCGGATATATTCAGTGAAATAAGGAGCCGACTGAACGTCATCTCCATCCTGTTCGACTACATCGAGAGGCTTGGTCTTGAGGGTGTCGAGTTGAGCTTCGGTTATTACTCCGTATTCCTGCATCGCCCGAAGGACTATTGCCCTTCTTTTCAGAGCTCTTTCCGGACGCCTGAACGGATTATATCCCGTGGGGTTCTTTGGCAGTCCGGGAAGCAGTGCGATCTGGTGCAGTTCGAGGTCTTTCACAGATTTGCCGAAGAATCTCTGCGATGCCGCTTCGACACCATAGCCCCCCCCTCCGAAGTAGATCTGGTTAAGGTAGAGTTCAAGTATCTCATCTTTCGAATATGCCCGTTCGATCCTGAAGGCGAGCAGTATCTCCTTGATCTTTCTGGCGAAAGTCTGTTCCTTCGTCAGGAAGAGATCGGTCGAGAGCTGCTGGGTGATCGTGCTCGCCCCTTCCTTTATACGCCAGTGCCGGATATCTTTCCACGCGGCGGAGAAGATACGTATGAAATCGATTCCGAAATGATCATAGAAACGCCTGTCTTCAACGGCGAGGAAGGCCTGTTTTAGCGGCTCAGGGATCTCGTCGAGGGGAAGAAGGATCCTGTCCTGCTTGTAAAACTCCCTTATCGTCGTGGAATCGGCCGCAAGTATCCTGGTCTTGAGGGAAGGTTCGATCATCTCGAGCCTCGCCATCGACGGCAGGTCCCTTGAGAACCATAAATATCCCGCCGTAGCAATCCCGATTATAACGACTGCTACAAGGAGAAGGATCTGAAGGATCAGAGCCTCGATCTTTTTCAGTGGCCTGTGGCGCATCGACCGGCCGCCTTTCAGTGTTTTCCTGACCTGTTCGACTATGAAAAGGTAAATGTATTGGACCTTTATTGCCAGCCTTTTTACGCTTAATCGCACCTTTGTCAAAAAAAACACACAAAAATTCAATTTTATTTACGATTAGAGTTGACAAGGGAATCGAGAACTATTATATCTTTGCGAGCATTCGATAGAGTGCGGTCAGTGTTGAATTCAGGTTCGATAAATAATTTACGAAACCTCAAGTTTGATATTGACAAGCCAATACAACTTGGATATATTGATTGTTCGGGAATTAATTTCCATATAGGGAAATACGCTCTTTGAAAAAGAAATAGTGTGCGACGAACCGGACGAATGTGAGGGCCCGACGACTCCTTTCGGAGTCGAAAGGTTTGGAATGTACGTCAATATGGACGCTGCTTAGGCAGTGTATTCATATACAATTCTTTACAACGGAGAGTTCGATCCTGGCTCAGAATGAACGCTGGCGGCGTGGATTAGGCATGCAAGTCGAACGAGAAAGTGAAATTTAT
>JAFGCX010000031.1 GCA_016932415.1 Candidatus Krumholzibacteriota bacterium | reverse complement strand
ATGTAGCAGAATGTTCTCCTACTGCACCGAAACTCACAAAATCGAATGCTTCTTCGAGTTCTTCGAACTTAATCTTCATAATAACCTAGCTAACAATAAGTCTACTGAACTATATAACCGGATAAATACTGCGAAGGAATGCAGTATAGACCAACTGTCAAAGTGACCCAGGAGGCCGGAACCTCCTCAAAACCAGAATTTTATACGCTTTCGCCACATCCGTCTTTAAGTGATATCCTGCAAGATCTTCGCTGGATAACCGGATAATGACTGCGGTTATCCTCCCTGAGGAAATTCCATTATCAACTGAACGATTAACACTATTACCAATTTGAATATTGATAGTTGCCGCCCCTTAAAATTCAAGAATCGCTTCGAGGGGAAAGTGTATCAGAAGAATTATTCGAATTCAAGTTTTCTGTCTATTATCGAGTAGATTTCGGGAAAATCTACTGCGATCCCTGACCGGTCTTACCATCATCTTACTTTTAGAGATCAGGCGTGATCGCGGCTTAGAGGTTTTCGGCTGTAAGTTGTTGTCGATAATGGAATAAAAAAATGAGCCGCCCGGGACTTGAACCCAGCACCACCTGCTTAAAAGGCAGGTGCTCTACCGGATGAGCTAGCGGCCCATAATATGATTTTCTGATTTTTTCCAGCGCCGGCTTGCCGGCTCATCGATACAATGTAATAAGAGGACTCCGGCCTGTCAACACTATTAAAAGCCGTCTCTTATAATCGTCTTCTTTCTTTCAGGTCCGTGGGATATGAACGACGCCTTGACGGCGAGCCTCTTCTCGATCATCTCGACATATTCTCTAGCTTTGCCGGGAAGAGAAACATACTCTTCATTCTCCGCTCCGGTATCATCCCAACCATCCATCTCCTCGAAAACAGGCTTGCATTTTGAAAGGATCGCTGTGTTCTGGGGGAAATGATCGATCTTTTTCCCGTCTATCTCGTAAGCGACGCAGACCTTGACCTTCTTCAACCCTGAAAGGACATCCAGTTTCGTAAGGGCTATCTCGGAGAGTCCGTTCAATTGCACCGAATATTTCGCGGCGACCAGATCGAGCCAGCCGCATCTTCTCGGCCTTCCCGTCGTCGTCCCGAATTCGTTCCCCTTCTCGGCCAGGTATTTTCCGTCATCATCATCCAGTTCTGTCGGAAAAGGCCCATTGCCGACCCTTGTCGTATAAGCCTTGAAGATACCTATCACCCTGCCTATATCGCGCGGCGCGAGCCCCGAACCTGTCATCGCGCCACCGACCGAACATGAACTCGAGGTGACGAAGGGATATGTCCCATGATCTATGTCAAGAAGAGTGCCCTGCGCCCCCTCAAGCATGATCCTTTTCCCTTCGCTCTTCCATTGATGGATCTTTTCCTGCGTATCTATCACCATAAGGTCGATCAGTTCCCTGATATTAATCAGGTCGGAGGCTATCTTGGCGGGAGAAAGAGCCGGCGCGCCGAGCATCTCTATCACCCGGTTCACGTTCTCGACCTTCCTCGACACGAGATCGAAGAACTCTTCCTTTGGAAGGAGAAAATCGCCGATCCTGATTCCCTGGCGCGTATATTTATCAGAATACGCTGGGCCTATACCCTTTCGCGTACTACCGATACAATTGTTCTTAAGATCGCTTTCATAAAGAGTGTCGAGCAGTTTATGGTACGGCATCACTACCTGCGCCGCGGAGCTGATGAAGAGTCTTCCTTCAAAATCTATTCCCCTCGACATCAGTTCTCCGAGTTCCTTAAGGAACTCCTCCGGATCGACTACCATCCCGTTCCCCATTACCGCGATGACCCCGGGATAGAGGACTCCGGACGGGATCTGGTGAAAGGCGAACTTTCCTTCCTGAGTCACAACCGTGTGCCCGGCGTTCGCGCCACCCTGAAATCTCATGACGATGTCATGATGCGGCATGAGAAAATCTACGACCTTCGCCTTTCCCTCGTCGCCCCACTGGCCTCCAAGTACTATTGTTGCCGGCATGTATTACTCCTGTTTTGCGTCCACACGTCACAATCAGAGTGAAGTCTATGGCATGAAGATCATTTTCGCAACTTTAATTATCACCTGCTCCGGCCAGTACAAAAAAAATCCACCCGGGACAGGTGGTTTGCGTGAAAAACAGTTATTTCGGGGCGTTTTCTAATCGTCGAAGAGGCTCTTTATCAATCCCCATGTCTTCGGATCTATCGAACTGGGGATCTCTTTGATATCACCGGGGTTACTTCTCTCCGGCTCGATCTCCGCCACTCCATCGCCGTTGTCGTCTCCGATCTCAAAGCCGTTCGTATATGTATCTTTGTCGGAATCCTCCCCTGCCAGAACGGCGCTCCATACCCCGCCTCTGGCAAGGAAATCCACCCCGAACAGATTGAGCTCAGAGCTTCCCTGTCTCGGTTCTGCCGAGACATGACAGATCGCGCATCTGTAACGCGAATGATTGGGTAGTTTTTTCATTGAATCTTCAGTGCCGGATATTTTTCCAGCGCCAAGCGCTAGAATAGACATCCCAAGCACAGACAGACCCCGCCACGACGGAATTGGACGCAATTCCACCTCCTTATCTATCTGAATTATACTACCATTGTAACAGTATTTCAAGACCGCATCAGGCAATGGAGAGCTCTTTCGATATCGACTTCGAGGCCCCTCTCCTCCAGGGACCTTCCCAGGGCTTTTATCAATCTCGCGACGATATCGCGCGAATAGAGCCCCGTAAACCCCGTCCGGATTATCTTACCCTCCAGGATCCCCTGGCCCCCCGTGATTATGATCCCTTCGCGCTCTGCTACGGCATCGATCAGATCACCCGCGTCGACCGTTTCAGGGATGATGAAAGCCTGGACTGAAGATGAAGGGGTCTCGGCAAACAGGGCCAGCCCGAGAAATGATGCCGCTTCGACAAGAGAGGCGGAAGATGCCCTCTGCCTCTCAAGCCAGATATCCTTGCCGGTCGCGGATATCTTCCCGAGAGACCGATGGAGAAGCTGGAAGGAATCGATCGCCGGCGTGAATGGAAGGTCTCCGCTTGCTCTTCCCCCGTCATACTTCTCATAGCTCAGATAATAACCGCTCGGGCTGTTCTTCAGAGCTTTTGCCCTTGCCCTTTCGGAGATCAGCACGAAACTGATCCCGGCAGGGGCCTGAAGCGCCTTCTGGCCCGCTCCGACTAGAAGATCGATCCCCCAGTCATCGAATCGCAGATCTTCCGATCCGAGCGAAGCGATCGCGTCGACGATCAGGTATGGCCTCTCTTCAGAGAGGGCCTTTGCCAGCCTTTCGAGATCGAGAAGCAGCCCGGAAGTGGATTCCACGTGCGTAACGGCGAGAAATTCGGGCCTGGTGGCTGCAATCCTATCCCTTACCATTTCAATATCGATCGCCCTGCCAGGTTCAAACTTCAATATGTCGGTGCTGCACCTGTTCGAATCGGCGAGTTCCTTCCATCTGTCTCCGAATTTTCCGCCGGAGACGACGAGGACCTTCGAACCGGGAACGGTGAGGTTTACTATCGCCGACTCCATAGCTCCTGTACCAGAAGCGGTCAGCAGGTATGCCGGCGACGAGGTTCCGGCGAGCTTGCGAAGGCCCGCTTCGATCTCAAGCACTATCTCTCTGAACCGGCCTGTCCTGTGATGAAGATTTTCGAGACCGTCCCAGCTGGAACGTTGGATGTGGACGGGGCCCGGGGTCATGAGGATCGTGTCGTCGGCATTCAAATCGATCATCCCCTATATCAATGATTCGATCCATTTCCAGAGATCATCCTTGCCCTCACCGGTCTTTGAGGAGGTAAAGATCACGGGAATATCTGTATCTTCGCCCTTTCCCGTACTCTTCCCGAATTCCCTTACGGTAAAATCCTCGAAGAATGAACGGTACCTGTTCAGCGTCTTTACCCGTTCGTTGCGCCCGATCTTGTCCGACTTGGTAAAGACCGTGACAAAATCTCTTTCCGCGTCGACAAGCCGCTGTATCATGACAAGGTCGTCTTTCGTCGGAGCGTGCCTCGAATCGACGAGCTGGATCACACCCTTGAGGTTCTCTCTCTTTTCGATATACGAATAGAGCACCTTCTGCCACCCTCCCCGCATCGTCTTGGAGACCTTTGCGTATCCATATCCGGGAAGGTCGACCAGGAAGAGTTTCTCATTTATAAGGTAGAAATTTATAGTCCTTGTCTTGCCCGGTTCCTTGCTGACTCTGGCGATATTCTTCCTGCCAAGAAGCTTGTTGAGAAGAGAGGACTTGCCGACATTCGACCTGCCGGACACGGCTATCTCGGGCAGGGGCCTGTTGGGAAACCTTGAAGGCTCCAGCTCTGTGCAGACGAGGCTGAGTTCACGTATCTTCAACTGATTGTTTTCTTTTCAGTTTGTCGAATCCGAGATATCCGCCGGGATATCTGTTCCGAAAAATCCGCCCAGCCTGCGCCGATGCTTGACTCCCCAGTCGAGTTTCCTGGTAAGGGCGTTATTAAGGATCTGGTCCATCGATTCGACGGTGATGATCTTCATCTTCTTTCTTACTTCTTCAGGGAGCTCCTTGATGTTCTTCTCGTTCTCCCTGGGAAGAAGGAGCGTCTTGACTCCGGCCCGAAGGGCAGCTACTGACTTTTCGTTTATTCCTCCGATCGGCAGGACCTTGCCCCTGAGAGTCAACTCGCCGGTCATCGCGATCTCTCTCTTTACCGGGATATCGAAAAGAGCGGAAATGAGAGCCGTCGCCATTACTACTCCGGCGCTCGGCCCGTCTTTCGGAATGGCTCCTTCGGGAACATGGATGTGAACATCAATAGTCGAGAAAAAATCATTCCCGAGGTTGAGGATCTGCGACTTTGTCCTCGCGTAGCTCAGGGCGATCCTTGCCGATTCCTGCATGACGTCGCCGAGCTGGCCGGTAAGGATCAACTCTCCCTTGCCCGGCATCAGCGTCACTTCGACGTTGAGGATCTCCCCTCCCGCTTCCGTCCACGCGAGCCCTGTCGCGATTCCGACGGAAGATTTCTTTTCTA
Source organism: Candidatus Krumholzibacteriota bacterium (assembly GCA_016932415.1). Lineage (NCBI taxonomy): Bacteria > Candidatus Krumholzibacteriota > Candidatus Krumholzibacteriota bacterium. The sequence continues at coordinate 65,758 of JAFGCX010000031.1, read as the reverse complement.
TCTCGCTCTCGGTGAACTTGGGAATTCCGAGGTACGTTTCGACATTCTTCTTCGTCAGCCTTATCTTGCCGGCATTCTCATCCATCGCCAGCTTCTTCGCGACTTTCCTGCATATCGCGGCAAGTTCGCGCTCGAGGTTCCTGACTCCCGATTCCCTCGTATACTTCTGTATTATCTCTTTCATCGTCGCTTCGGATATCTTCAGCTGCTCGGGGCGTATCCCATGCGCCTTGAGCTGCTTCGGCAGCAGGAACTTCTGGGCGATCTTTATCTTTTCCAGCAGAAGGTATCCCGGAAGCCTTATGATCTCCATCCTGTCGAGCAGGGCCGGCGGGATCGAATAGATCACGTTTGCCGTCGTTATGAACATCACTTCACTGACATCGAACTCGACTTCGAGATAGTTGTCGCTGAAGTTGCTGTTCTGTTCCGGATCGAGGACCTCGAGCAGGGCCGATGAAGGGTCTCCGCGAAAGTCGGAACTCAGCTTGTCGATCTCATCGAGCAGAAAGACGGGATTCCTCGTCCCCGCTTTTCTCACGCCCTGCACTATCCTGCCCGGCATCGATCCGATATATGTCCTTCTGTGTCCCCTGATCTCGGCCTCGTCTCTCGTACCGCCCAGCGATACCCGCACGAACTTTCTTCCGATCGCGTCGGCTATCGATTTTCCAAGCGATGTCTTGCCGACGCCTGGAGGGCCGACGAAACAGAGGATCGGTCCCTTGAGATTATTGACCAGCTTCATCACCGAAAGGAATTCGAGTATTCTTTCCTTCACCTTCGCCAGTCCGTAATGATCGGCGTCGAGCTTCTTCCTCACATCCTCGATGTCGAGATTGTCTTTCGTCCTTTCCTGCCAGGGAAGAGAGGTCAGCCAGTCGAGGTAGTTTCTCACCACGGTCGCCTCTGGAGTCATCGGTGACATCATCTTGAGCCTGTCGAGTTCCTTGTAAGCGATCTTTCTCGCTTCCTTGCTCATCCGCGCTTTTTTTATCCTGCTCTTGATCTCCCTGAACTGGGCCATCTCGTCGCCATGTCCGAGTTCATCGCGGATCGCTCTCATCTTTTCATGGAGAAAAAGCTCTTTCTGGCTCTTCTGTACCTGGTTTGATACTTTATCGTCTATATCCTTCTCGACTTTCAGTATCTCTATCTCTTCGGCCAGGGTCCGGCTGAGGATCATAAGCCGTTCCTCTATGTCCTCTGTCTCGAGGATCTGCTGTTTTATCTCGTTCCTGATGATCATATGGGCAGCCACCGTATCGACGAGATTACCCCGGTCGTCGCTTCCCTGAAGAGAGAGCATCACTTCGTTGGGGATACGGTGGTTCATCCGCACGTAATCGGAAAAGAGCGTTTCGACCTTTCTCGCGAGAGCCTCGATCTTGCGGCTGATCCGTTCCTTCTCCTCGAAAGGCTCGACCCTGGCGGCGAGATAATTATCCTTTTCCACGTAATTCTTTATCTTGACCCTGTTGATCCCTTCAAGCATAAGCTTGATAGTCCCGTCGGGAAGCCTGAAGAAAAGCCCGATCCTCACTATCGTCCCCACTGAATACAGCTCGGCCGGAGAAGGGTCGTTGTCTGAAGGATTCTTCTGGGTTATTACGAGCAGTATCTTGTCTGATTCGATCGCTCTCTCGACGGCATTGACCGAGGGCTGCCTTCCCACGAGGATAGCTGTCGCCATCGACGGGAATATTACTACATCTCTAAGGGGTACGATCGGAAATATCTGGTCGGGGTGCGTATCTATACTGTTTTCATTCTTACTCATGATGCTCCAATATCTGTATTTGTTATCTGCTTCCTGGAGACCTGGGCTCAGGCTCTCTTCTTGTTTTCTTTCTCAAGAAACAGTTCCGGTTCTCTCTTGTCAACGATTGTTTCCTCGGTGATAAGGATTTTCTGCACATTCGGACGAGAAGGAACATCATACATGATATGAAGCATCGTGTCTTCGAGGATCGCTCTCAATCCTCTCGCGCCTGTCTTCCTTCGCACGGCAAGGTCCGCTATCGCCTTAAGAGCACCGGGCGTGAACTCGAGTTCCACATCCTCCATCGAGAACAGCTTCTTGTACTGCTTAAGCAATGAGCTCTTCGGTTTTATCATTATATCGATCAGCGCCTGCTGATCGAGGTCCTGAAGCGTCGCTACTATCGGCAGCCTGCCGACCAGCTCGGGGATCAACCCGTATTTAACGAGGTCCTCCGGCTGGATATGCTGCATGATCTCGTTGATCTCCTTGCGATATCCCTGTCCCCGGTCTGTCTCGAATCCGACGACCTTCCGCCCGATCCTGCGCTCGATGATCTCTTCTAGTCCCTGGAACGCTCCTCCGCATATGAAAAGGATATTTCTCGTGTCGACTTCGATGAATTTCTGCTGCGGATGCTTGCGCCCTCCCTGCGGCGGGACATTGGCGACAGTCCCCTCGAGGATCTTCAGCAGCGCCTGCTGGACACCCTCTCCCGAGACGTCCCTCGTTATCGAAGGATTTTCGCTCTTTCGCGCGATCTTGTCGATCTCGTCTATGTAGATTATCCCTCTCTCGGTCGCGGCAAGGTTGTAGTCTGTTTTCTGCAGAAGCCTGACAAGGATATTCTCGACGTCCTCGCCGACATAGCCCGCTTCGGTAAGGCTCGTCGCGTCGGCGATCGCGAAAGGCACCTTCAGGAAACGCGCCAGCGTCTGCGCGAGAAGGGTCTTTCCGACGCCTGTCGGCCCGGCAAGAAGGATGTTGCTCTTTTCGAGCTCTATATCATCCGTCCCTCTTTCGTGCCGGATCCTCTTGTAGTGATTATAGACCGCGACGGCAAGGCTGATCTTCGCCTCATCCTGGCCAACGACGTAACTGTCGAGATTCTCCTTTATTTCGACCGGTTTTGGAAAATGCTCCTCATCGTACAGGACAGCCCCCGACATCTCGTCTTCGAGGATGTCATTACACAATCTTATACATTCATTGCATATGTACACGGAAGGACCGGATACAAGCTTGGCGACTTCATCCTGTCCCCTTCCGCAGAATGAACATTTTATCGCTCTTGGAGATTGTGTCTTCTTTTTCATAGGGCTTTCAACACTCCTTATTGTATAGATCTTCCTCTACTTATATTATACAACAATAGCGGAGAATCGTTCACAAAGTTCTACTGCTTTTTATCGCTTTTCGATATAAGCACGTTATCTATAAGTCCATATTCAAGAGCTTCCTCGGCGGACATGAAGTAGTCCCTGTCCGTGTCCTTGGCAACCTTCTTTACAGATTGTCCGGTGTGGTGGGCGATTATGCCGTTGAGCTTGTCCTTGAGCTTGATTATCTCCTTCGTGTATATCTCGATCGTGCTGGCCTGTCCCTGGGAACCGCCCGATGGCTGATGGATCATGACCCTCGCGTGCGGAAGTATCGATCTCTTGCCCTTGTTTCCCGCGCAGAGAAGGACCGCTCCCATGCTTGCCGCCTGTCCCATGCATATCGTCGCGATATCACAGGAAATATACTGCATCGTGTCGTAAATCGCCAGTCCGGCGGAGACAACGCCACCGGGACTGTTGATATAGATGAAGATATCCCTCTCCGGATCCTCCGCCTCAAGGAAAAGAAGCTGGGCTATTACAGCGTTCGCCATATTATCTTCGATCTGAGTACCGATAAAGATTATCCTGTCTTTCAAAAGACGGGAATATATGTCGTAAGTGCGTTCTTCCCTCCCCCTCGTCTCGATCACGTACGGGATTGGAATATTTTTTATTACTTTATCGGCCATTTCAGATCTCCTTCTCTATTTCTCAACCAGGGTTTTATTCCTTCTCCAGCAGGATCTCGAAGATCCTCTTTTCACGCAAGCGGCTGCGCAGATTATTATAATTCTCGCTTCCCTTCTCAATGACCTTCCTGACCTCTTCAAGCTCTCTACCGCCTTCTTCGGCAAGTCTTTCGATCTCTTTATCCATATCTCCGGCAGAGATCTCGACTTTCTCGAGGTTGGCGATATGGCCGAGAAGGAAATACCTCTTGATATTTCTTCTTGCCATCCGGTCAAAGAATTCCGTCATCTCTTTCTTCTTCTCTTCATCCTCCTCCGGAGGCATCCCGCTCATCGATCTTCTTCTTTCGTCCTCGCTTTCGAGTTCGCTCCTGAATCGCTCTATCATGCTTCCGGGTACATCGAACGGGTTTTTTTCCAGTATCCTGTCCACCGCCTCTTCTTCGACCTTGCGCCTTGCTTCCCGGCTTTTCTCATCGAGGAGCTTTTCCCTGATGTCATTCCTCAGGTCATCGACAGTCTTGAACTTCTCGTCTATCCTCGCGGCGAACTGGTCGTCGATCTCCGGAAGGATCTTTTCCTTCACTTCCTTGACTGTGAACCGGAAACTTACTTTCAGTCCCGCAAGCCTTTCAGGCTTGTAGTCATCGGGATAGTCTATCGCCACTTCGCCCTCTTCGCCGGCTTTTTTCCCAAGGATCGCCTTCTCGAATTCGGGGAAAAGCTGCCCCTCGCCCAGCTGAACGGGATAATCCTTCATTCCCCTGTCGTTTTCAGGTTCCCCCTGTTCATCTATCGAGACATAATCTATCGTCACCATATCGTTGCTTCGCGCTTCATGGTCGACGGTGTTATAGGAGACCTCGCGCTGCTGAAGATTCTTCAGTACATTCTCGATCTCCTTATCTTCGACACTGACCTCTTCGGGCTTCGAAGCAAGCCCCCTGTACTGCTTCAGTTCTATCCGGGGCGCCGTCTCAAGTTCGACCTTGAAAGTAAGAGGCTTGTCATCTTCGGCTACTATCTCGCTGAAGACCGGCTCTCCGATCGGCTGGACCTTTTCGCTGTAAAGAGCATGCTCGTAGGCCATAGGCAATACGACCTTCATCGCCTCGTTATGGATCTCGCCGGCAAACTGGGTCTTTACCCTGTCTCTTGGAGCCTTTCCTTTGCGGAATCCCGGGAGAACGATCGATTTCATCATATTCTTCAGTATCCGCTCTTTCTCTCCGGTGAAAAGATCCGATCGGACCTCTATATTGAGTATTTTCCTGCAATCATCCTCTTCGGTGATATTTACGCTGATACCGAGATCTTCAAGATTCTCTGCCATGATTCCTTTCCTCTGAAACGGCCAGTTTTTCCTCCGGCTGGTAATTTTTCTCCTGGTGCGAGAGGGGGGACTTGAACCCCCACGGGTTGCCCCACTGGATCCTAAATCCAGCGCGTCTGCCAATTCCGCCACTCTCGCGCTATATCCTATCTTCTTTTTTTCCAACTGGTTCAAAACAGCGTCTTATTCGATTCGATTCGACAGCCCAGCCGGTCACCGGTTAATCTAATAGGTAACAGCGTATTATTCAATCTTTTTACAGCAAATCTCCTGCCAGCCCAAGGAGATCTATCGCCCGGTAAATTCGGCTTTTCGCTTTTCGAGGAAGGCAAGAGTACCTTCCTTCATATCCTCTGTTCCGCACGTAAGCGCGAAGAGGTTCGTCTCTATCCTGCACCCTTCCTCGAACGACACTTCAGATCCGTGCAACACAGCTTCCATATTAGCCCTCAGCGCGAATGGAGGCTTGGCGGCGAGGGTATCAGCCATTTCAAGGACGGCGCTTTCGAGTTCCCCGTCCGGGACTACCCTGTTCAGCAGCCCCAGGGCTAGCGCTTCATCAGCTTTTAAAACCCTTCCGGTCAGCACGAGTTCCATCGCGATCCCCCGGGGGATCAGCCTCGCGAGCCTCTGCGTCCCTCCGAAACCCGGGATAGTACCGAGATTTATCTCCGGCTGGCCGAGGCGGGCTTTCTCCGAGGCGATCCTCAGCGTGCACGCCATCGCGATCTCACATCCGCCTCCGAGCGCGAATCCGCAGATCGACGCAATTACCGGTTTCTCAAGGAATTCTATCAGGTTGCAAAGCCTGTGGCCCCTTGCCGAATATTCCTTCCCGTCGAGCATATCCTGCTTGGAAAGCTCGTTGAGGTCAGCTCCGGCGGCGAAAGCCTTTCCTCCTGCGCCCTCGAGGATCACCACCGATATCGAATCGTCGGATCTTATCCCGGTGAACGCCTCGGTTAATTCCATAACTGTCTTTATACTCAAGGCGTTAAGCTTATCAGGCCTGTTGATCGCGACTCTCGCCAGCCAGTCTTTCTTCTCTACCGTGATACATTGATATCCCATTAAATTCTCCTTTCTTGACTGAGACATTAAAGATGGCATACACGTTGCTGTCAATATAAAATTACCTGATGAACGATTGAAAAATATGCAGGTTAGGAGAATATAAAAGTATGAGATCGGATAAATCGACATATCTGATTATATTATTGGTGGTTATGCTATTTTCTACAACACGGGCCAACCTCGCCGCTGAGACCTCCGGTAATGATACGCAGTCGGTAGAGAGTATCATGAGACAGCAGATAATCGGGTTTCTTCAGTCGGGAGGGAAACCATCGGATCTGCCTCCCTCGCATCTTCTGCACCCTCTTTCAAAAGCGCCTTTGACAGCGATGACATCGTTTCTGGTGATGAATGGGGACGCGGCGATGATGGAACGCTTTTATCCCGTCATCAGCAGGATCACCCTTGATAATTTCAAGGATGACGCGCTCACCCGTCATGGTTTTATCAAGGGCAGCCCGGCACGCACCGACACGGAAAAGATCGCTCTCTCGCCATCGGTCAACAGTCTCGCCGCGATCGAGCTTCACGCCCTTTCGATGATCGCTGCCGGAGCGGGAAAATATGAAGAAGCCCTGGAACTTCACCTCTGGTCGAAACAGCTTGCCGCGAAGAATGAACGGACATTCTTCGATCATTCGATGGACGCCTTTTTTCCTGTCTCGGAAAAAGGGCACTATCTCACCCTTTTTACGCCGGAATTCCTTCTCCCGATGGTGATCGACAGGATGCTTGGTCCGAGCAGGAGGATAAGCGTCGCTGACAGGTCGATATACAAGACAGCATCGGGACAGGGCGGTGAAATGATCAATGGGGCGATGTGGGATGATCCCGATATGCGACCGGTGGTTTTCAGCCTTCTGTCGAATATAGACAAATTCCCGATCGAACGGCTCGCTCAGCTTTACGATCAGAAGAGCAAAACGGGCGGGACGGGCTCCCGGCGGGGCGATAACGAGTGGACCGGATACTGGAGCCGGCCCGGCAGGAGCAACGCGCTTTTTCCCCGTTCGGACATTATTTCGTCACTCGTCAATTTCACATCGATACTGAAAAGGGAATCGCTTCTTAATGAGAAATATCGCGCCGCTCTCTATTCCGACGTGGAGGCGCTGTCGTCAATCCTTGAAAAAAACGAACTCGATCTTGAAAATCATATATCGTCGATCACCATCGTCAACAGATTGCTGATGAGCGTGGGTGAGGTCTCATCGATACTCAACGCGGGAGACAAACTCTGGAAGATCCTCGACGAGACCAGGTGGAACCGCCTCTCCCCGAGGACGAGGAAGATCGTGGCGAAAGGATCAGTCGAATCGATCGAGGAACTGCTCGAGGCCAAGGCCGCCCTTTCGGCGATGATGATGGAAACGACCGGTATCGAAGCGGCGGTGACCGTCCCTGAAAAAGCTGTGCGCACCGGCGAGGCTGTCCCGGTCGGGATATCTCTCGGAAGCGCCCGGGCGCCCCTTGAAATAAAAAGACTATATATCCAGATTTCGGGAAACAGGTGGATGCTTGCCGATGAGGGGATCTCAGTTGCCCCAGGAGCCCCGGAAGACCGGAACAGATGGGAACGAATGCTTGTGCTTCCACCCTCTTCCGAACCGGGAGTCGTGACCCTTCCGCTGTTTTTTGATTTTATGCATGAAGGGAAGAGGATCGAGATCCACATGGTCGAAAGCGTCACGCTGACTACGGGGTACGACCTCTCTCTTGAATTCCCCGCCGGCCGAAGGTTATCGGAGGGCCGGCCGGTACCTGTGAACATCTCTGTCAGGTACAGGCCTGATCAGCGGCTGCAAGGTATCGTAGATGGAGTATTCCTTGAAAAAATGAGCTGTTCTCCGGAACTCCCGGCAAGATTCATAATCGATCCTTCCAGGGAGATCACCACGCTGCCTCTTGAAATTTCTCTCGCGGGCGGGCTTTCACCAGGCGTATACCCCTTTTCCCTGTCAGTGATACTTGACGGAAAGAGAATCGCGCTCTTCGAAGAGAAACTCCTCAGGCCCTTCGACTGGCTGCACCTCGGCCCGGTAAAGAACCGAAGATGGGCTCTTGAAGAAGCGGTCCAGCTCCAGGACGATCTATACAGCACTTATATGTCTGTCGACGGCAGGACCCTGAGGTGGAGAAATGTGGCTCCGGGGGCGATAGATTCGCGCGGGGCCGTTCTCCCCGATCGTCTTTACGGCTCGGGATCGGAAAGGGCGATGCTTCTTTACACAGCCGTCGAGCTGACAACGGGGAAAAAAGTAAAATGGTCGATCGATACGCCGAATTCAGTCTCGTTCTGGATCAATTCGACGGAGATATTATCCGCCAGCAGCACCGGGCAGGCATACTCCGGGACCGCGGTCCTGAGAAAAGGACATAATTCGCTCCTTATCTCTTCTTTCTGGACCGATCAGCCATCGCCGGTCCTTCTGACGATCGTCGATGAATCAGGATTGCCGGTTGCCGGTCTCGTCAACAAGACATACAGCATGCCGGATGATCCACCCTCGGACCGAATAAATACTACCGGACAGATCGCTGGAGAAGTTACCGACCAGCCGCGCGGCGTGACTTTCAGCCTGAATTATCCCGATGCCACCGAAGTGTCGGTCATCGGCGAATTCAACAACTGGGCGGCCGATGCCGCCCCGATGAGAAAGAGCGCTCGCGGGACTTGGCAGGCGCTCCTTACCCTTCCCAGCGGCAGGTACACATATCGATTCCTGATCGACAAGAAACTGAAGATCATAGACCCTGCGAACGAGAACCAGGAACCTGACGGATTCGGAAGTTTCAACTCGGTCCTGATCGTCAAATAAGATCAGAAATTGACTCGAAGAAGTGTCAGCAGGTAGTTCAGAAGACCTCCCGTGAGGATCGAGACTGTCGCTACAAGCAGCAATATCGCCGACGCCACCTTCACGCCCAGTTCCTTCACCGTGACTATCAATGTCGCAAGGCACGGAAGAAAGAGACTCATCACGACAAGCGATACGACGATCTGGTTTCCCGACAGCTGGCCGCTCTGCCAGAGACTGTACAATCCAGCCGCACCGTAATCCCTTCTGAAAAATCCGACTATGAATACCGCGGCCGTCTCGACCGGAAGCCCGAGAAATCTTGACGTCACCGGTTCGACGAGCCAGTAGACGATCTTCATGCCGCCCGACTTGTCGAGGGTGAAAAGGATCAAAGTGGCAAGTATGAAATATGGAAGAGCTTCTTTCAGAAACCACTTCGCCCTCGCCCCTGTCTTAAGGATTATATTTGCCGCTCTCGGCACTCGCAGCGGGGGAAGCTCGATTATGAAATCGGATGTCTTTCCGGCGAGCAGGCGCCCGAGGATAAACCCGGCGACCAGAAGTTCGGCGATGACTATAAAGCTGATCATAAGGACTGCTCTGAACGAGATCGCCGACATCAGTGCCAGCATCACGCCCAGTTGCGCTGAACATGGAACAGCGAGGGCGAGAAGGGTGACGACGATGATCCTTTCTTTTCTCGATTCAAGGATCCTGCTGGCAAGCACAGCCATCGTCACGCACCCGAATCCGAGAACGAACGGCAGGGTCGCTTTTCCGTTTACACCCAGGATCTTGAATCCATTGTTAGTCAGAACCGTCAGCCTGGGGAAATACCCGGTATCCTCGAGGATCCCGAAGACGAGAAAGAACATGACTACTATCGGCAGAACAATCGATATCGAATATGTCAACCCCATACTGATGATGCCGTAGTCACCGACAAGAAGGTCGGATATGAAACCATCTCCTGAATACTTTGCCGCGAAGGGGATCACAAACCTGCGAAAAAGGCCGTTTTCGAGGAAATCGACCAGACTGCCGGCCGCGAAGACCCCGACCAGTTCGTAGATAAGAAATATCACGGCGGCGAGCATCAGATACCCCGTGACCGGGTGAAGGGTGAAACGGTCCATCCGCTCGGCGCCGGCGATCGAAATGCCCAGCACCATGAGAAAGAGGACCGGAAGGGTCGGACAGAGGCCCCAATCCATGAGATTCGCTCTCCCGAAAAACAGGATCAGGACCAGCCATACGCCGGCTATCGAAAGCGCCGGTATAAAATTGAAGAATCCCCTGCCGCCTGCCGATCTCCCCGCCTCTTTTCTGATCACCGCTTTATCGATGATCTTATCGACTTCCTTTTTTCTCGCCGAGATTATCTGGTAAGAGACCGGCTCGGGCATCTCCTCTTCCTTCTGTTTCATCAACGCCGTGATGCCACCAAGTTTTTTCCCGTCCACTTCCAGATCGTCCTCGAAGATATCGATGTCGCCAGAGATCAGAGTCAACAGGCTGAACAGATCGTATTTAGCCAGGCCATTGACGCGCTCTTTCGCTTCCGATACCGCTCTGGCGATGACAGGAGGATATTCGACGCTGATCCCGCACGTTACGGCGCTGTCTGAATTGATGACCGACACGAGCCTTGAAAGACCGCGCTTTTCGACAGCTACCGTCTCGATCACATCGACTCCGAGGACCGATGAAAGAAGTTCGACATCGATCTCGACCCCCCTCTGTCTCGCCTCATCCATCATGTTCAGGACGACTATCATCCTGCAACCTGTTTCGGCGATCTGAGTGGTGAGGATAAGACCACGATATATGTTTTTCGCGTCTATCACCTGGATGACAGTGGCATCGGTGTTCTGAAGAAGGATGTCCCTGGTGACCTTTTCATCTTCGCTGGCGGGAAAAAGCGAGTTGACACCGGGAGTATCTATCACTTCCCTGTCGTGCCTGTGTCTCATTGCCCCGGATGATACCTCGACTGTCGTTCCGGGATAGTTCGATATAACGGTATAGCTTCCGGTGAGATAATTGAATATTACGCTTTTACCTACGTTTGGATTTCCTACGAGGAGAATTTTTTTGTTTTGGGCTGTTTCCACTGAAATATCCGTAACGTTATTCTCGCTGTCGTTCAGCTTCTGATAATATAAATATCCTCTACGATCTTCTTGTCGAGAGCAAGCTGCGTCTCGTCAAGAAAGACGACAAATGATGGCTCTCTCTGGTGGACCTTGATCTGCCGCCCAGGAAACAATCCCAGGGAAGTAAGGCGATCGAGCCTGTCATGGTCTTTCATAGTCATGTAAAGGACCCTTCCTTTTTCTCCGGAGCGAAGACGGCTGAGCGGTATCACCGCCGATTCTACCTGGCGTTGAGCTCTCTCGCAGCATTCACCGGGCGGAATCGGGTTGCCGTGCGGACATAACTTGGGATGACCGAGCAGGACGCATATATGATCTGTCACTTCGGGAGAAAGGAAATGTTCGAAGCGGCAGGCGTTCGTCTCAATATATTCATTATTCCTGACATTCAGGACATCGGCAAGAAGCCTCTCGGCAAGTCTGTGTCTCCTGATGATCTTTTCTCCCCGGGCCCTGCCTTCCACCGTGAAATCATACCCTTCGCCCTTTTTTTTCAGAAGTCCACTGCCGACAAGCGAACGAATCATCTCGGCCGTTATGATCCCCCGGTGGTCTCTATTGATAATTCCTTCATCATCAACAGGTTTTCCGCGTTCCATTATTACCCAGACCGCCTCCAGCACTTCATCTTCAGGATCATGAAAACAAATTTTTTTATCCATCCTGCCGACCTCCCTTCCAACGATGGCTGAGTCTAAATATCGCCTTATCTCCTGTCAATCTCAATATTTCTTTCTTTAAATCATATTTATCATTATATTTGTACTGAAAAAGGAAGATAAGGCGCTACTCGAAAGGAGACGAATTGGCGATTAACTCAGTTCCTCTGTCCGCGAAGATTCTTGCCAGATCGGCGATAATACTGGTCATCTGCCTCTTGTCCCTTCATCTTTTATCTTCCACCGCGTTGACTCAGACCGACCGCAGGATAAACATCGCGCTTCTTGGTTCCTTTTCGGCGCTTGACGCCGATTATTTCGGACTCGATCAGGCCGCGGGGATCGATGCCGCGTTCCGTTACGAGATATATACCAATCTTTATCTGGAAAGCAGGCTCGGATCGTATGCCTGCAGCGGCAACGGAGAGAATATTCATGGATTCAACAGCCAGATAGGCCTGATCGCCTTCTCATCCCATTTCCTTCCGTTCAGGCCCGGAGTAAGAGCGGCCTTCGCGCTTCAATCGGCAAACCCTATAACGGTCACCCCCACCGACACCTTCAAACCATCACAGACGACCTTTTACCTGGTCACCGGGTTGAACCTCGGAAGGTATGTATGGAAGAAGATGCTCGTTGAGGCGGGAATCGACGTACTTTATGCTCCGTACGAGTATACTATCTACCGTTTCGACCGGCAGAGCGTCTCGGCGCAAAACTCCCAGTTCGTCCATTATACCTTCTCGCTGGGAGCATCATACTCGTTTTAGAACGGGTATCGACAGGTCAGGGGAGGAATACGACTTTGACGGTTTTTTTCGCGGTACCGTTATCAAGGATAATAAAATAGACAGATGCCGATGTCCCGGAGCGAGGGATCCATACTATCGTATTTTCACCTCTCGTGTACGGCGCCCGTTCGATCGAATCGATGCGCCGGCCCGACACATCATAGACGAGCATCTCTATCATCATAGGCCGGTCGAGGAAAAAATCGACCGATACCGATTCCGCGAACGGGTTGGGATAGGCACGATCGAGAGAAAAGGGTTCATCCTCGATACTCCACGGCCCGGCAAGGATCAGGTCCTCCGACCTGCCGGGATAAAAGGCGGTTATCCTGTATGAATACTCTATCTCCGGTATGACGCCGCTGTCCGACCAGATGAATTCCCCAGAGCCTTCCCTGAAAGTATCCGCCCTTACCGGTACGAAACCTGTCCCTTCCGACTTTCTGTAAAGCATGCACCCTGTGAGCCCTTCGGTAAGGTAGACATCCCATAAGATATCTATCGTACTTCTCATCGATTCTACTCTGAACGGACCGAAGACCGACTCGACAGCGAGAGCGCCGGGGAGAGAGGATGTCTGAGCGTCTCCGCTTATGACGGTAAGATCCCACAGGCCGCGGTAGAGCTGTTCCGCTTCGAACGATCCCTCTAACGATCCCTCTCCGAACCATTCGGTCTCCATGGCTGGAATGATCGTCGCGCCGTTGGAAAGGAAACAGGTCGAGCCATAGAGGAATCCGGAACCTGCTATATCAAGGATCACTGTCTGATCCTCTCCCCTGACAACAGAACCAGGCTCGACTGAGGAAATCACGGGGGCGGGCATCCCTGCTCTGAAGAATGCCGATCCTCCGGAGATCCCACGTATCGAAACAGGGGTTGAAAGCCCGTCGTTTCCCCTGCTCGACGGCACCGTGTACGAGTCGAAATCACTATTTCCAGTGCTTCCCGGAAAAGGGTCGCCCTTGTCGCCGGTATTGGGCGGGACCAGATACGCAAGCAGATCGAACTGCCCGTCAGCTTCCTGCAGGACGAGACCCCGCGCCTGCGTATTGGAATATCCCCCACTGTTACCAAGATCCGAGAAGGCTATGCTGTTTTCGGCGTGCCACACCAGAAGTCCCGAACCGGGAAGGTTCATATCAAAACCTCCCCGCTGGCGGTTCTCGACGAGAAAATATTCGGCAGGATCAGAGCCGCAACGCCAACCCCCCTCATCTTTCTCGAAATCGCATGTATACTCGTTACCACCCCCGTAAAGTCCGACGTTATCGATATTCAGCGACCAGCCTTCCATTGAATCGTACCTGTTGTCCTCGTCGCTGAAATTAAAATCCGAGACGAAGAGAAACCTCATGATGAAATCCACCGGACCCTGGGGAAGAAACGGCTCCAGGTCTATCTCCTCCCTGAACGGGTAGACCGTTCCCGTATACTGAGCGACGAGATGCGAACTACCACCGGCGTCGAGATAGAGATAGACGTTATCGTACTCCGGTTCGACATCCAAGCCGATATTGTATTCAAAGATCAAGCTGCCGTTTCCATCAGTGTGAAATGGATGAAAGATCGATTCGTTCCACCCGTTCCCATACCCCGCTCCTCCGTTCCATCCCCTCGCCGACGCCTCGGCTTCGGTATAGGCGCAAATCATCGCTTTTCCGCCCACTGGGAACGGATTCGGCATCCTGCGGAAACGTTTCGATGGCAATACCAGTTTCAGGACAGTTCCACCCTCGTTTATCGATTCAAGAACGCGCTCCTCTTCGACCCAGCCGATCTCTACAGGATCTATCCAGCCAAGCTGTTCGCGCGACCACGCGGACAGGTGCGCCGGCGACTTGGGAGTATTCCAGTTACCACTCCCCATCAGTCCCCAGAAACCTATCCCTCTTCCTCCGCCGTTATAGTCATAAAGGTCCGGAAGCCCGAGGGAATGGCCGAACTCGTGGCAGAAGACTCCTATCTCTATCAGACCGCCTTCGCAGGAAACTGCAGGGGCTATAAAATAATCATCGATGACTATATGGCCTCCACCGGCGGATATATCCTGCGTCTCGAGAGGCTCCCTCTCTTCGTTCCATGATGAATACTGCCATGAATGAGACCAGATATGATCGGGACCGCCGCATTCTCCTCCCCTTGCGGGATGAACAATGACGAGAAGATCGACATAACCGTCGTCATCCCCCGAATTTGCCACACCGTCGGGGCCATCGTTGTCATAAAGACCGAAATCGATGACGCCGTCGAGAGCGGCGACAGTCTCGGCGATCATCTCGTCCGTGTGCGATACGCCGGGAGTAAGGCCGTGATTCACCGGCCCTGTATAATATATCTCTGGTTGCGAAAGCTCCGCCCAGCCGTATACTTTTCCTGAGACGTCAAGATTCCCGAAAGAGTTCTCGCTGTAATATTCGGAAAAAGTTCCCGGAAAAGCCGGACCATCGAAGAGTATTCTCTGGAGTTCTTCCACAGACTCCGGCGTCTCGCTGAAATCGCTGAAGGCGCCTGTTATCACAGGTATTACGAAATCACCGGTAACCGGCGGCAGAGTGCTCCCCTTGATGACCGCTCCCGATCCTCCGGCAGAGGCATCGGGGAACGGCATAAAATGATTTTTATCGTGAAGAAAAGACCTTCTGCTTTTCAACCACCTTAGCCCAGGCCTGAAAGCGCCTTTCTCTTCCTTGAGCGTCTTCAGACAGGACTCGGGCATGGGGCCGCCGTCTCGGGGAGAGACCGGCCTCGAAAGGCCCGCGCCGGGGATCGTGCCCAGCAGGATCAGAGCCAGGGCAAGTCCGCAAAAAAATCTGGTCGTTGAAAAAAACAGTTTCAAAATAACACCGGAAATCAGTTGCCTGGGTTTACGACCGCCTTGTACGCGGAAGCTCTGATCTCAGGGAACCCTTCTTCGCATGAAGCGATTCCGAGTGTCTTGCTGTCCTGGGTCGGGAGAATAGAAAAGGTGGCATTCTCCAGATCGGCGACAACCAGGAATGTCAGGGTATGTATCAATACCTTTGGCCCTTCGAGGCAAGGTTTGAATCTTTCGCTCAACCCTACCTTTATCTGGCCAATAGACATGATCCGCTCATCGCGGTACTTGTCATTGACAAGCTCTACCCCTTCGGGCAGTTCAAGCTTCCACTGGACAGCGGCTATCGAAGTCTGCGGAGGAAGATCGACGAACAGATAACCGGTGAATTCCTTCTGGTCCTTCTTCAGTTTGATCGTCCTGCTCGTCCCCTCGCTGTCGAAAAAAAGCCCGAAACTGACCTCGTCGGAAACGTAAGATAAGACCTCTTCTCCACCTTCGGGTTTGTTTTCCGTCGCCGCTTCCTCTTTCTTCGCGCACGAAAAGACGAATACGAGCGATAAGACGGGTACGACTGTTCTGAAAAACAGTGATTTCCAGTTCATCGCTGACCTCCTTTTATTAAAATGCAATAACATTTCAGGCGGCACAAGAGCCAAAATGGAAAGTGACATGATAATCCCAAGCGGCGAGTTTTACAATCAAATTCATTATAATCCATTGACCACGACTGGATCTTTAAATAATATAGGTGAGTAAGTATATCGATTATTTATGTATAAAGGAATTCCGGAACCCTCCGGGGGAGGATCAGTTTTGAAATCAAGAAAAGAGAAATTCGAGACTCTCGAAAAAAAACGCAAACAGGCGCTTCTCGGTGGAGGAAGGGAACGGATCGAGAAGATACACAAATCAGGAAGACTGACCGCTCGGGAAAGGATTCATCTGCTTTTTGACGAGGACTCATTTCAGGAACTTGGCGTATTCGTGACGCATAGATCGACCTGGCCGGGACTTGCTGAAAAAAAAATGGTGGGAGACGGTGTCGTATGCGGTCACGGCCTGGTAAATGGCCGTTTGACCTACGCTTTCGCGCAGGACTTTACGGTCTTTGGAGGATCTTTAAGCGAATCGAACGCCGGCAAGATCATAAGACTGATGGATATCGCCCTGGATAACGGAGCTCCCGTCGTAGGGCTCTCCGACAGTGGTGGAGCGAGAATTCAGGAGGGCGTCGCCAGCCTGGCGGGCTACGCTTCGATATTTCTGAGAAACACGCTCGCCTCGGGCGTGGTGCCACAGATATCGGCGATAATGGGCCCGAGCGCCGGAGGAGCGGTATATTCCCCCGCCCTGACAGATTTCATCTTCATGGTCGACGGTACCAGCCATATGTTCATCACCGGCCCCAACGTGATCAAGAAGGTCACCCACGAGGATGTGACGCAGGAAGAACTTGGCGGAGCAAGAACCCATAACACAAAGAGCGGCGTCGCCCATTTCCTCGCCGAGGACGACGACGATTGCATCGATCAGATCCATCGCCTTCTCTCATATCTTCCGCAGAACAATCTCGAAGACCCTCCCTATCTTCCACCTTCCGATGACCCGAATCGGATGGACCCGCGTCTCAACGAGATCGTACCGGAAAACGCTAACGCCCCATATGACATAACCGACGTGATCAACCTTGTAGTCGATGACGGCGAATTCCTTGAAGTCCAGAAGATGTACGCCAAAAATATCGTCGTCGGATACGCTCGCCTCAACGGTCATGTCGTCGGGATAGTGGCGAACCAGCCGAAGCATCTTGCCGGAGTCCTCGACATTGAATCTTCGATAAAGGGAGCGAGGTTCATCCGTTTCTGCGACGCTTTCAATATCCCGCTCATAACCTTCGAGGATGTACCTGGATTCCTTCCCGGCACCGACCAGGAATGGGCTGGGATAATAAAGCACGGCGCTAAACTTATCTATGCCTACTGTGAAGCGACAGTGCCGAAACTGACTGTCGTCACGAGAAAGGCTTACGGAGGAGCTTATTGCGTCATGTCGAGCAAGCATATCCGCTCTGATTACAATATCGCCTGGCCGACAGCCGAGTTGGCCGTGATGGGCGCCGAGGGAGCGGCCAATATCCTTTACAGGAAAGAGATCAAGATGTCTGATGACCCCGAAAAGGAGTTGCAGAGACAGATAGATCACTATGCGGAGCAGTTTGAGAACCCCTACATCGCCGCTTCTCTGGGATATCTCGACGACGTCATCTCTCCGGACAGTACAAGACCGATGCTGATAAGCGCTCTTGAGAGCCTTCTCAACAAGAGACAGCAACTTCCCCCCAAAAAACATGGAAACATCCCCCTGTAGGACCCGGAGGTATGAGATCGATGCCAGATGCAAAGAGGAACGCTGTGACGAAGGACGACTGGTGGAAAAACATCTACACTCCTTTCAAGGATAAGGGTAATGAACGCAGGGAGCGCTTCGCCACGACTTCCGGCATAGAGATCGGCCCGCTGTATCTTCCCGAAGACGCCCCGGAAAGCACCTACGAAAAACGCCTCGGATTTCCCGGTTCATTCCCCTTCACCCGCGGCGTCTATCCGACGATGTTCCGCGGAAAGTTCTGGACGATGAGACAGTACGCCGGTTTCGGTTCGGCTGAGGAGACGAACGAAAGATTCAGGTATCTTCTCGAGAGAGGCCAGACCGGACTCTCCGTAGCTTTCGACCTCCCGACACAGATGGGATACGATTCCGATCACAGGATGGCTGAAGGGGAGATCGGCAGGACGGGAGTCGCGATCGACTCGATCGAGGATTTCAGAAGGCTCATGAAGGATATTCCACTCGACCGCGTCTCGACTTCAATGACAATAAACGCGACCGCCTCGATCCTTCTCGCCATGTACGCCGCCCTCGCCGAAGAGACAGGTGTACCGACTGACAAGATAGCCGGAACGATCCAGAACGATATCCTTAAGGAATATTACGCCAGGGGAACATATATCTATCCTCCCGCTCCCTCGATGAGGATCATCACCGATATCTTCTCATGGTGCAGGATGAACGCTCCAAAATGGAATACTATCAGCATAAGCGGATACCATATTCGAGAAGCGGGATCATCGGCTGTGCAGGAGATCGCTTTCACCCTGGCCGACGCTGTCGAATATGTAAAGGCTGCCCTCGATGCCGGGCTCGAAGTCGATGAATTCGCTCCCAGGTTGTCGTTTTTCTTCTGCGTGCATAATAACGTCTTCGAAGAGGTGGCGAAATTCAGGGCGGCAAGAAGGATCTACGCCAGGATTATGAAGGAACGCTTCGGAGCGAAAAAGGACAAATCATGTCTTCTTAGATTCCATTCACAGACGGCCGGTTGCTCTCTTACCGCGCAGCAGGTCGAGAACAATGTCGTAAGGGTGGCGATGCAGGCGCTGGCGGCTGTGCTTGGCGGTACCCAGTCGCTGCATACCAATTCCAAGGATGAGGCTCTCAGCCTGCCATCCGAGGATTCAGTGCTGACAGCTCTGAGGACACAGCAACTAATAGCGGAAGAATCGGGAGCGTGCGAGACGATAGACCCTCTCGGCGGAAGTTACTACGTAGAGAAGATGACCGATGAGATCGAGAAAAAGGCTCTCGATCTTATGGGCCGTATCGAAGAGATCGGCGGAATGACCAGAGCTATAGAAGCACAGTTCCCACAGAAAGAGATCGAAAGAAGCGCTTATGAATACCAGAAGAGCGTCGAAGCAAAGGATATCATAGTCGTCGGCGTTAATAAATATACAGGTGGTGACTCTGCCAGGGTGAGGGAATTCATCATAGATCCCGATATCGAGAAACGGCATGTCGCCAGATTGAAAGCTTTCAAGGAAAAAAGGGATAAGGATAAGATCGCCTCTCTCCTTCTCGCGGTGGAGAACGGCTGCAGAGGGACTGGCAACCTCATGCCTCTGATAATAGAAGCGGTAAAAGGAAATTGCACTCTCGGCGAGATCTCTACGTCGCTTGAAAAGGTTTTCGGACGTTACTCGCCTGGCTCGACAATATAGTTGGCCGGCCGCCGGCAGATCCTCAGGAGGTAAAAAGATGCGGGACAGACTGAAAAAACTTGATCATATTGGGATCGCCGTGAAAGATATCGATGAGGCTAAAAGACTCTATCGCGATATTCTCGGTTTTGAACTTATCGAAGAAAAGACGCTTCCCGACAGGGGATTGAAGATCGCTTTTCTTTCGACCGGCAACACGAAGATAGAGCTTCTGGAGGGAATAACACCGGAGAGCGCGATAACGAAATTCGTCGATAAACGCGGGCCTGGAATCCATCACCTTTCGTTTGAAGTCGATGATATCAGGAAGATTCTCGATGAACTGTCTTCCGAGGGTATAGAATTGATCGACCGGGTGCCCCGCGACGGAGCCGAAGGACACCCGGTTGCGTTCCTCCATCCAGGATCGACTATGAAAGTCCTTATCGAACTGGAGGAGAAATAACCGCCAGATCTGTCAGCTTACGTAATCGTAGAAACCTTTCCCCGACTTTCTTCCGAGGTATCCCGCCTCAACTTTTTTGACAAGCAGGGGACATGGCCTGTATTTCGGGTCTCCTAGACCGTCATGGAGGACCCTGAGAATATTGAGACAGATATCAAGACCTATGAGGTCCGCCAGCGTCAAAGGCCCCATCGGATGGGCCATACCGAGTTTCATCACTCCGTCTATCGCTTCGGCAGTCGCGACACCCTCCATCAGACAGTAGCAAGCCTCGTTTATCATCGGCATCAGTATCCTGTTGGCGATGAAACCGGGATAATCGTTTACCTCTATCGGAGTCTTGGAAAGTTTTTCGCTGAGACCGGTTATCAGGCCTGTCGTCTCGTCGCTTGTCGCTAACCCCCTGATGATCTCGACGAGTTTCATCAAGGGAACGGGGTTCATGAAATGCATTCCGATGAACCTGTCCGGTCTGCCTGAAGCTGCTCCGAGCGCGGTGATCGAGATCGAGGATGTATTGCTGGCGAAAATCGTCTCTTTCCCGCAAACATCGTCAAGTTTTCTGAATATCGCCGCTTTCGCCTCAAAATCCTCGAAGACCGCCTCGACTACCACCTGGCATGAGGCCGCGTCGGAGGTATCGGTCGAAGTAGTGATCCTGCCGAGGATCTCGCCCTTTTCCCCTTCCGATATCTTTTCCTTTTTCACCATCCTTGCCAGGCTTTTATCGATCGCGTCGAGCCCTCTCTTGACGAATTCTTCCTTCACGTCGATCATCAGGACCTCGAATGAATGCGCCGCGAACACTTGCGCGATGCCATTGCCCATGGTCCCAGCGCCTATTACGGCGACCTTTTCTATTGCCATATTACTCTCCTTCAAAACTCGAAAGACGTCCCGCGCCGGAGCGGGCCTCTCTCTCCTACAACATCTCTATACTTAAAGCGACCGCGTTTCCTCCACCGAGACATAGAGTCGCGAGGCCTTTTTTCCCGCCCGTATGCATTAGCGCGTGTATAAGGGTGACCAGTATCCTGGTGCCGGAGCAACCTATCGGATGTCCCAACGCCACGGCTCCACCATTGATATTGACCTTTTCCGGATCCATGCCTAGATTTTTCATGACCGCGCACGGCTGAACGGCGAATGCCTCGTTCAGTTCAATGAGGTCGAAATCGTCGAGTTTCATGCCGGTCTTTTTCAGAAGTTTTGGAACGGCCACTGTGGGGGCCATCATGACGAGTTCCGGTTCGAGACCCCCCGTCGCGTAGCCCGTTACCCTCGCCACAGGCTCGATGCCAAGCTTGGAAGCTTTCGTGTCTGTCATAAGGACCAGCGCTGACGCTCCGTCGCTTATCTGCGACGCGTTACCGGCGGTTATCACACCGTCTTTCTTGAAGACAGGTTTGAGTTTTCCCATTGTCTCGATACTGACTTCAGCTCTCGGGCCTTCATCGGTATCGAAGATGACAGGATCACCTTTTCTTACCGGGACCTCGACCGGGAAGATCTCGTCCTTGAACTTTCCCGATTTGATCGCCGCGACCGCCTTACGGTGGCTGTTATAAGCGTATTCGTCCATCTCCTTGCGGGATACGCCATACCTTTCGGCCGTGATCTCCCCCGTGTTACCCATATGAAAATCGTTATAGGCGTCCCACAGGCCATCGTACACCATCGTATCCACTATCTTCCCGTCACCAAGACGGTACCCCGTCCTGGCCTGTCGAAGGATATACGGAGCGTTGCTCATCGATTCCATCCCACCGGCGACTACGATCTCCTCATCACCGAGTTTCAGAGCCTGCGTACCGAGTACAACCGCTTTCAACCCTGAACCGCATACCTTGTTCACGGTAAGAGCCGAGACCGCGAAATCCAGTTTTGCACCGAGAGCCGCCTGGCGCGCGGGATTCTGCCCCAGCCCCGCACCCACCACATTGCCCATGATTACTTCAGTGACCAGGCTTTTTTCGATCCCCGCTCTTTTTACTGCTTCCTCTATCGCCTTTGCCCCGAGCTGGGGCGCGGTAAAGGAAGATAATCCTCCCTGGAATTTACCCATCGCGGTCCTCACCGCGCCGGCGATCACTACTTCGCTCATCTACCGTTCCTCCTTCTTGAGTTGTTCAACACTATTTTAATATCCATTTCCCGCTGTCCGGCGCGGACCGGCAATATCTGCCCCCGCTTCCCGACGCGATCGCGGTCAGATCATTCCGCGAATACCGAATTAATATAATCAATTATGTCGCGCGTGTCAGTCCCCGGCCCGAATATCTTCGAAACTCCGGACTTTTCAAGCTTTTCGACGTCCTCGACCGGTACGATACCGCCTCCGAAAACGATTATATGTTCGGCACCCTTCTCCCTTAGAAGTTCCATCACCCTCGGAAACATCGTCATATGCGCTCCTGACAGGATGCTGAGCCCTACCACGTCGACATCTTCCTGTATCGCCGATTCGGCTATCATTTCCGGCGTCTGGTGAAGACCGGTATATATGACCTCCATCCCGGCGTCTTTCAAAGCGTTCGCCACGACTTTTGCTCCCCGGTCATGTCCATCCAGTCCGGGTTTCGCGACGAGGACTCTTACTTTTCTTGACATCTTTTCTTTCCTCCTTACAGACACGCCGTATCGCGGAATCAATAGAACAGCGGTTCGCGATACTCGCCAAAAACTTTTTTCAGGGTCTCTATAATCTCACCTTCTGTCGCGTAACACTTCGCGCACCGGATGATATGCGGCATCAGGTTGTCATTTCCTCTGGCTGCTTTTTCGAGCGATTCGAGCTCCCTCTCCACCTTGTCGTTATCCCTTTCCTCTCTCACCCTGCCGACCGCTTTGCGCTGTGATTCTTCCACCTTCTGGTCGATCTTCAGAAGGGGGATATCTATCGTCTCGCCTTCGAGTCCGAATTCGTTGAGCCCGACTATGATCTTTCTTTTCGCTTCAACCGCTTTCTGATATTCGTACGCCGCCTTTCCGATTTCTTTCTGAAAAAACCCTTCTTCTATCGCTTTGACTACTCCCCCGAACTCATCTATTTTTTTGAAATATTTTTCCGCTTCCTCTTCCATCTCCATGGTAAGAGCCTCAATGAAATAACTTCCCGCAAGGGGATCCGCCGTATTGATCACCCCGGTCTCGTGGGCGATTATCTGCTGCGTCCTCAGGGCTATCCTGACGGCTTTCTCGGAAGGAAGCGCGAGGGTCTCATCCATCGAATTGGTATGCAGAGACTGCGTACCGCCAAGTACGGCCGATAATCCCTGGAAAGCTGTCCGCACGATGTTGTTTTCGGGCTGCTGGGCCGTAAGGGAACATCCTGCCGTCTGGGTATGGAATCTCAGCAGAAGCGAACGTTCATCTTTTGCTCCGTATTTTTCCTTCATTCTCTTTGCCCAGATCCTTCTCGCCGCCCTGTACTTGGCTATCTCCTCGAAGAAATCGAGATGGGCGTTGAAAAAGAAAGAGAGTCTCGGAGCGAACCTGTCGACATCGAGCCCGGCGGCTATTCCCGCTTCCACATAGGCGAAACCGTCGGCAAGAGTGAAGGCCAGTTCCTGGACCGCTGTCGATCCGGCTTCCCGGATATGATATCCGCTTATGCTGATCGTGTTCCACCTGGGAACGTGATCGCTGCAGAAACCGAGTATGTCGGTGATGATCCTCATCGACGGCCCGGGTGGGAATATCCACGATTTCTGGGCGATATACTCCTTGAGGATATCATTCTGTATCGTCCCTCCCATGCTGCCCAGCGAGGTTCCTTTTTTCTCTCCGGCTGAAAGATAGAAAGCGAGCAGAATCGAAGCGGGAGCGTTGATCGTCATCGATGTTGTTATTCCGGCAAGGTCTATTCCATCGAAAAGGATCTCCATGTCCCGCAGTGAATCTATTGCTACTCCGCATCTTCCGACTTCACCTTCCGATCTTTTGTGATCCGAATCGTATCCCATGATCGTCGGCATATCAAAAGCTACGGAAAGTCCTGTCTGTCCATGATCGAGAAGATAGTGATACCTCTGATTGGTATCCGATGCCGTTCCGAAACCGGCAAACTGCCTCATTGTCCAGAAACGGCCGCGGTACATCGTCGGATATACGCCCCGGGTATATGGATATTGTCCGGGAAATCCAAGATCATCGGAATAATCGATGCCTTCAATATCTTCGGGAACGGCGAGTTTCCTCACCGGCGCGCCGGAGACTGTAGTGAACTCGATATCCTGAAGACCACGGCTTGAATATTCCTCTTCATATTTTTTCTTCTGTTCCTCGTAGATCTTTTTTTTATCCATCCTGTACTCCAGTCTCCGATGAAGCAGCTACCTTATTGAAACTGTCTTTTCAAGTTCATGGACCAGGGCATAGGGAGTGAGTCTTCCCATATATACCTCTTCCATCCGGTTCTTCATGATATCCCTGACGATCTCGCTGTTTCTCAGTCTTTTCTCGATCCTGTCCATGAGGGCGTTTCGCACCCTGGAAAAAAGGATCTCCCTCCTTTTCGCGGATATAAGATCGTGCTCGACCAGATACGCCCTGTGTTCCTCTATCGTTTCGACCAGTTCATCTATTCCGGTCCCCTCGCGAGCCGAGGTAAGAAGGACTTTCGGTTCCCAGTGCCCCTTGGGAATATCTTTCAGCCTGAGTGAATTGGCTATTTCTCCGGCCGCCATCTCGGCGTCCTTATGATCTGATTTGTTCATCACGAAGATATCCCCGATCTCCATCAATCCCGCTTTCATCGCCTGGATGGCGTCGCCCGATTCGGGAACCAGGATGACTACCACTGTATGCGCTTTCTCCGATATCTCCAACTCGGACTGCCCTACTCCGACTGTCTCGATCAACACGAGGTCTTTCCCGAAGGCATCCATCAGGTCGGTGACTTCATCGGTGCAGTTTGAGATACCGCCGAGGCTTCCCCTGCTTGCAAGGCTCCGGACGAATACGTCGGGATACTCTGAAAGGTTCTGCATTCTGATCCTGTCGCCAAGAAGGGCTCCCCCGCTGAAGGGGCTTGTCGGGTCTATAGCCAGTATTCCGATCTTTCGCCCTTTCTCCCTGAACTTTTCCGTCACCTTGTAAAGAAGGCTGCTCTTTCCCGCTCCGGGAGGACCTGTAAAACCGACCCTGTAAGCATCTTTAGTTTTGCTGAATATCCCATCAAGTACCTTTTCCGCGTCTTCCCCACCGTTTTCGAGGATCGTGATCAATCTCGCCGCGGCGGCGACCTGTCCCGCGTCGAATCGTTCGAGAAGCTTGTCTATGTCGTATCCTGGCCTCATCTGTCACCTTGCTGGATCGTGGTCTGACTGAGACTCCGACTCTGGTCCCGTTGGAAAAGAGAAATATCTTTTCCTGTCAAAACTCGATCCCTTTCCTCATCTGCACACCCTGGTTGTAATGATGTTTGATCTCACGCATCTCTGTCACAGTATCGGCAAGCTCGACCAACTCATCGGGAGCGTACCTGCCGGTCAGGATGACGTCGAGATCTTCAGGCCTGCTTTCAAGGAATCGAATGACTTCCTCGAGAGGGATCAATCCGAAAGAGACGGCTACGTTGATCTCATCGAGAATGATCATATCGAAGAGACCCTCCTCCACGACTTCGAGCATTCTTTTCCAACCGCCCCTGGCCAGATCGATATCGATCTGTTCCGGGTCTTCAGGATCTACGAATTCGTCCCGGCCATGCTGTTCGATTGTCAGGTTGTCGAGCGCCTCTGCCGCGGCAAGTTCTCCGTAGAGCCTGCCTTTCATGAACTGGATCATGAAAACGCGAGAATTATGGCCGGCCGCTCTCATCGCGGCTCCGAGAGAAGCGGTAGTCTTCCCCTTGCCGTTTCCGGTGAAGAGCATTATTATGCCTTTTTCGCCATCCATATAAAAATCTCACAGATAATAATCGCGGCCGCGGTTGAAGGCGGCTCCAATCCTAACACAGATTAAGGAGGGTAAACGTTTTACGACGATTTGTCAATTGCAGACTCGTGAATTTCAATGAATCGGCAGTGTACCGAGGGCAGAGTGATGATAAATGAGGTTTTTCGCCCCTTTACGCTCGAGACGGCTATATTCCCGCCATGGTCCTTGATTATCCTCTGGGCGAAAGCGAGGCCGAGTCCAGATCCTTTCTCCTTCGTCGTAAAGAACGGTGTGAATATCCTGGTCATCTGGTCCTGCCCTATGCCCGAACCGTCATCCGAGATCTCTATGATAACGCTTTTAGACTCAGTGGAATAGATCGTTCTGACCCATATCGATCCTTCCATGTCGACCGCCTCAAGGGAGTTCTGGAAGATATTGAGGAATACTTCGTGTATCTTGACGTGGTCGACAGGAGCGTAAGGAAGATTCGGATCAAAGCTTTTAAAAAGCCTCACCTTCTTCTCCTCGAATTCATTCTCAAGAAGATTGCAGTTATCCTCGAGTATCTGGTTGATATTACTGTCCTCGATATTGAGTTCGCTGACGCTCGAACTGAGACTCTCAAGGTAGGTCTCCAGCCGGATCGTCTCGTTGAGGATGATTTCGAGTTTCTCCCTGTCTTTTTCGTTGAAATCTCCGGTCTTGAGAAGATTCCTGGTGAATCCGCCGATCGAGACGAGAGGGTTTTTTATCTCATGAATGACCGAAGAGGTCATCTCGCCAGATATCGCGAGACGCTCAGCTTTCATCATTCTTTCCTCGTTCGCTTTCAACTTTCTGTATGCCGATTTGAGGCTCTCGACATTAGTCCTTAGAGACTCCTTTAACTGCGCCGCCTTAAGCGATGAAGTTGCGTGGCTTACGATCATTTCTAAAAGGTGCGCGTCTTCCGGCGTCACCTCTTTCCCGGTGAACTTGTTGTCGACAATGACGAGCCCGAGCCTGTCCTTGGCAGTGGCGATCGGGCATACGCAGAAATCCTCAAGCCCTAGAGAGTCCGCGATTACAAGGTCGTTTTCTGTGGTCAGGTCTTCTCTTTTAACGAATCTGATCTCGTCGAGTCCCCTGAAAATGATCCCGCTGTCCCCTTCGGTCGGGATACTCAACCCGCTTGTCAGTTTTGTCAGTAGGCTGTTTTTGAGATAGTGAAGCTTCTTACCCTTGGCGACCAACTTCTCGATCGAACCTTTCGTATCCTTGTCCAGGATCTTCCAGATATTGACCGCCTCTTCCGGAGTCGACGGGCCAAGGGCATATTTTCCCCTGAGAAGGTCATACTCGTTCCCTCTCAGAAAAATGAACGCCCTGTTGAATCCGAGCCCCTCCCTTGCAGTTATGACAGTGAGGATCGCTAGTATGATATCTTCCTCTTTATCCAGATGAGCTATGATCTTGCTGACCTCGCTGAGCAGATTCATCAGCTTGCTGCGCCTGATCACCTCCATGTAGAGTTCCTCGACCTTGCTCGAATATTTGGAAGATCTGATCAGCGCGTCCTCGAGAGTCTCCAGGAGTGTTATATCGGCCCATCTTCTCCCTTTCATCCTTTCCTTGAGCTGGATGAAAAAATCGCATTTGAAGCAGCACTGTATCAGTTTTTCCTCTATCCTGCCAAAGACTTTGTCGCGGCACCTGTGTCCCGTGACCTCCCAGCAGGGGATCCCCGTCTTGCCATGAGCGGGACAGTCCTCCCTCCCGCAGGAAAGAAACTCCCAGCATCTGTTGATCCTGTCCTCGGATATTGCTGTATTTTCAGATTCCATAACGGATAAACGCTATCATACACCAGGCTCTGCGGTAAAGAAAAAAGCGGCGGATCATTATTTTAGATTCTTTCTCAGCGGTCCGTAATGATCTGTTTTTCTACGCTACTCTACTGCTGGTACTTCTGTTTGATGCTCCCCCAGGTATCTTCCCCTGCCGCGGTTATGCACCCGTTCGAATGGCCGGGAGTCGGCAAGCACCCGTTTCCGGCTGGATCGCATGTACCGGTACAGGGATTATACGCGTCGTACAGTTCCCAGCGCCAGGTATCGGCCAACGAGCGTCCAAGCGTACGGTCATCCTCCGCTGCCTTGTCGCTGAAGACAAGATGATCGACGAGTATCGTGTCGCCATCTGCTACGCGGTAGAGGGAGACCTGATCGCCCGCGTTATTAAGGCTCAGGCCATAGACCGGCTGGTCATTCGATTCTTCCCAGGCCCTCGAATCGCTTCCAAATACAACCATCACCGATCCCGGCATCAGCATCCCCGAAAAACCGAATCTCCAGACAGGCGCGCTTTCCCCGTCGCTCAACAGATACCCTGACAGATCGACACCTGAGGAGCCGGTGTTGAGTATCTCGATCCATTCATCGTCCCTGTAATTGTACTCGCCGTCGCCGTCCCAGTCCCTCGCCGGATCAGCCATGATCTCGTTTATCACGACCTCGGCGCCCGCGGAAGAGGCAGTAACGAGAATAATTATGATTAGAAATGTTACCTGGATAAGGAAACGGAATATTTTCCCCATCTTCATCCTCCCTTCATCACATCCCGGAAAACATCCATCGTATCCGGAACTCTACGATCCGCCGCTTTAGGATCATCCGGACGGATCAGATATTATCATTCTCCGCTATTTTTCGCCAGCGATATTTTAATGTCCGGAAAAGATATCCGACAGGGCTATTTCCTTGGTCATTCCCGGGCCCTGGGGATCGAGAACCTCACCGGTTCCTGCAGGTGGAAACCGTTGAATTCGTAGCATCGGAGTTCAAATCCAGCTTCATCTCCGTTTGCGGGGCTTTCCGTTCGGATCACCGGTATAACAGAGGTCACCGATTTTCCCGGCAGTATCATCTCGATCACATCCGAATCGCCTGTTATAAAATCGGATGTATCGCCTGAAGGCAGGATCATCATTACTACCCTGTACGCCGCTTCCTCTCCGGTGTTCTCCACCGTTACGGAAAGGCTGCCCTTTTCCATCGGTGAAAATCTGCCGTCTCCGCTTTCGTCATCAACTTCGACCTTCCCCCTTATCCTCGCGGGATAGACCGCCATGGGGATCGCTGAACTGTCGCGCACCAGGTCAAACCGGGAGATGTCCCATATGACTACTGTCATATCGTCACTGCCGCTCGCGAGCAGAGACGCATTCGAGTTGAATGAGATACTGTTCACCTGGGCCGAATGACCGGCCAGGGTGACGATCTCATATCCCGAACGCGCTTCCCATATTTTTATTTTTCCATCTCTCCCGGCACTCGCTATGTACTCCCCGTTCGATGTGAAAGCGGTCGAAAGGACGTCATCTTCGTGACCCGTGAATACCCTGAGCAGGTCACCGGTACCGGTATCCCACAATCTGACGGTTCTGTCATCACTGCCCGAAGCAAGCCACCTCCCCGAGGGATCAAAGGATACAGCGTTGACCGATTTGCCGTGTCCCTCGATATGCCTCTCCTTTCCCGAAGGGAATTCCCAGAAGTAGATCTTACTGTCATTTTGCGTGGCGGCGATAAACCTTCCATCAGGACTGAATTCAAGATCAGAGACAGCTTCGTGTATTTTTGAAAGCCATAGAGTCAGGAGGAGTTTACCCGATCTGATCTCCCATACCCTGACCTGGCAGTTGACATGCCCCGAGGCCATATACCTGTCGTCGCGCGAAAACGCAAGCGCGGTCACGTAATGATATTTCTTCATCACCTCGTAATTCCTGATCCCGAACGGCCAGGCTACGGTCATATCTATATCAAGCAGTTTCTGATGCTGGTATGAATCTGATTCGAAGACCCTGATGATCCTCTTGTCTTCCGTGTTGAGTAGAAAAACCGTTCTGCTTCCGATCGCCCATTTTCTGCCATCGTTACTGAATCCCGTGTCGAGATCAAGAAACCTGTCGTTCTCCATCGTATTTTCGAGTTTCCCTGACGGGGCGTGAAAAAATGAGATCACCGAGCTTTCACTGCCGGTTGCAGCCAGCGAAACGAGCCTGTTCTGCTTCGGAACGAATTCGACATCTATTACTCTGCCCGCGGCTCCGTACAGAGTATCCGCCGGGATCCTGAAGCCGGGACCGGGCTTGACGAGAGGAACTCCGGTATCGATATCATCACCGATCCATGCGCAGCTTGAAACGAGGGTCGACAGGCAGACTACCAGGGCGAACAATCTCATCCTTCACCTCTTGATTCCCGGAACTGGCTCTATCTCAAGATAATACGGCTTATTATCGCAGTCAAAATCTTAATCGCCCTGTCGAGTCCAGTCCCCCGGGCGCGGAAAAAAAAGGAAAAGCCGGACAAACCTGCTTTTCCTTTTATGCTCTTTGAGTGCGAGACTGTTTTTACTCGCTCTTATCCTTCTGTTCGAGATAAGCCGCGATAAGCAGACCTGCCCCAAGCCCACCCGGCATAAGTCCCCACATACCGTGGCGAAACCCGGCCTCCGGTATCAATCCGACGAGGAGAGCGATACTGATGAACGAAAAGACAAGTCCCCAGGCGCGCATCGTCAGGTATGCCGGGCGCTTCTTTTTTGGGGGATCTTTCGGCAGATCCAGACCTTTCTCCATCGCGAGTATCCTTTCACGATGACGAAGTTCCTTCTGCCCTCCGTTTACTATAATGGCCGTGATCACGATCGCGACAGCACATATGAGAAACATGACCGGAACAGCTATACCCACGACCGCTGGACTCAATTCAAGCATTTTGTACTCCTTTCAATACCGTTTCCACCCTTAACTGACTGATTGCGTCGTTTTCTGTCCAGTTAGACGGGCAGGCCTCCGATTTGTTTCAGAATAATCGGATTGTTTATGATTTTTCTGTTTTTTGTGTCATTATTGTGAATATCATTAGATTAATGAAACATTTCCTGGGTTTATAATGTCATACTGTTATGGAGAACCGGGTTTTGAAAGGTGCCGATGATAATGAACTGGTCAAAAAATCGCTTAACGGAAGTGAAAGAGCTTTTCGTGCGATTATTGAAAAACATGCCCCGGTCGTATATTCAGCGGTCAGATCGGTCATCGGAAACAGCGACGACATCGATGATCTCGTCCAGGATATTTTCATTAAAATATATCGCGGACTCTCCCGGTTCCGTGGAGACTCGAGATTATCGACCTGGATATATACGATCGCCAGAAACGAATCTTTCAACGCCAGGGGAAAAAAAAGGCCCGAGACAGTGCCGGTCGATACCATCGATCTTTCCGGGCCGTCGAATCAGCGCCCCGACAGGGTATTCCTGGCCCGGCAGGATTCTGCCGAGATTCGCGGCCTTATCGCCAGGCTTGATGGTAAATACAGGGAAGTGATCGAATTGAGGTACCTCGCGGAAAAATCATATATCGAGATATCCGAGATCATGGAGATCCCGATAGGAACGGTTAAGACATATCTTCACAGGGCCCGGAATGAATTGAAGGATATGTTTTCACATCAGAGCGAGTATGATCGAAGGAGAGACCGGAATGGATGATTGCCGGAAATTCGAAGAGATACTGCCCCGCTACATCGATGGAGACCTTTCAGTATCCGAGACAAAGGCAGTGAAAGATCATATCGGGACCTGCGAGAGCTGCGCGATGGCCCTGGGCCGGTATATCGAACTCGAATCATCACTCGAGGCTCTCAGCGGCGAATTGCCCGATCTCTCTGTCATTTCATCATCGGTGCTTGATCGATTGAACATCGGAAAGAAAAAAGCTTCCCTGTCGGCAATCTTCCGTCTTCCCTTCCTTATGCCTGCTCTTATAGCTTTATCCGCCACCGCGGTATCGATTTTTCGGAGGGACGTAGAATCTGTCCTGCTTCGGCTATCCTCGGAATATGCATCTCTTGTCGATCGTCTGACCGGTAACGGGATCGAATCTATTACGGCAAGCCTTTCAGCGGCATTGGCCCGGTATTGCTCTGCCGTCACAAAATTTATCGAGGATACCGGTTCTCTCGTCATGAGATCGGGTGAGATGGATCAGACATTGATAATTTCCATATCCGCCCTCATGTCGCTGACCATCGTTGTCGTCTTCTTCCGCATGACGAAGATGATCCTTCAGGATTGATCCCGGTCATTTTTTTCAATCTGGATCCTGGAGTTTTTTAAGGAAGATCTCATTGAGGAGCCGTGGATTGGCTTTTCCTCCGCTCTTATTCATCGCCTCTCCAATAAAAAATCCGAGAAGCCTGGGATTGCCGTTTCTGAATCGCTCGACTTCCTCCTGATTGTCAGCGATCACCTGATCGACCATGACCTCCAGTTCGTCCGGTGAACTGATCTGTTCCAGGTTTCTCTCACTTACGATCTCGGTGGCTGATCTTCCCGACGACTTCATCTCCAGGAATACTTCGCGGGCTACGGGAGCGTTTATCACGCCTCGCTCCGCCAGGCTGATAAGTTCGGCGATCATCACTGGTGTCAGGGAAAATTCCTCGATTGCGATCGCAGATTCATTCAATTCGCCGAGTATCTCCCTCATCACCCAGTGGCAGCTCGTCTTCGGATCGCGGGTCTCCTCGACCAGCGCTTCGTAATAGTCAGCCAACCCCTTCTCCACGGTAAGAACCCCGGCTTCATATTCGGAGAGCAGATAATCCTCGATGAACCTTCTTTTCTTCTCATCGGGAAGTTCAGGCATCTCAGCTTCGGCCTCTCTTATGAAAAACTCATCCACCATGACAGGCGGAAGGTCAGGTTCAGGGAAATATCTGTAATCGCTCGTTTCTTCCTTTCCCCTCATCTGGATGAGTCTTTTTTCCGATTCATCCCATAACTGGGTCACCTTGGTTATCTTCCGCCCACTCTCTATGAGATCTTTCTGTCTCTCTATCTCGAACTCTATGCCCGCCTTGACCGCTCTGAATGAATTAAGGTTTTTTATTTCCGTTCTGGTCCCATGTGTCTTCGAACCGCCCGGCATGATCGAGATGTTTACGTCGCACCTGAGCGATCCTTTCTCCAGGTCACCATCGCAGATATCGAGGTATCGCACTGTCTGCCTGAGGTGGCGGAGGAATTCCACAGCCTCCGGCGCCGAGCTGATCTCCGGTCTCGTCACTATCTCTGCCAATGGGATCCCGGAGCGGTTGAAATCGATCCCGCTATGTCCATCTATCCCATGAACGAGTTTTCCCGCGTCCTCTTCGAGATGGATCCTCTCTATCCCGATCTTTTTCGTATTTCCATCCGTTTCGATCACTACCGATCCGTTTTTGCACAATGGACGATCGTACATCGAGATCTGGTAATTCTTCGGGCAATCCGGATAAAAGTAGTTTTTTCTGGCAAATTCGCTTACCGGGGAGATGTCACACCCGAGCGCCTGACCGAGCCTGACACATTTAAGCACCGCATCCCTGTTCAGCACCGGCAGGGCGCCGGGAAGCCCCAGACACACCGGGCATGTCAGAGTGTTTGGCCTCTCTCCGAATTCGGCCCTGCAGTCGCAGAATATTTTACTCTTCGTATTAAGCTGCGCGTGGACTTCCAATCCGATGACGACTTCATATTTTTCAGCGGACATATACTTCTCCCGTCACACTAACGACCGGGGCAGAAACCTCTGGCGGAAACGGAATGATCTTTCGAGCGATTTGGCTGCTTTCATTAATTGGACCTCTTCTCCCGTTGGGGCGATCAACTGGATACCGACAGGCAACCCGTCATCAGATAGACCTGCCGGGATCGAGACTGCCGGGAGGCCTGCTATATTGACCCAGGCGGTAAATATATCCGAGAGATACATCGAAACCGGATCGTCGACTTTCTCGCCCAGCCTGAAAGCCGTCGACGGGGTCGTCGGCATGACGATCAGGTCATATTTTTCGAATAGTTTTCCGTAGCTGGCCCGAATCATCTCCTTCACCCTCTTAGCTTTTCCGTAGTAAGCTTCGTAATAACCGGAGGAGAGTACATAAGTGCCCAGCAATATCCTCCTCTGTACTTCATCACCGAGGCCTTCTCCCCTCGTATTTTCGTACATCTCCTGAAGCGACTGGCTTTCGACCCTCATCCCGTACTTTACGCCGTCATACCGGGCAAGATTGGAAGAAGCTTCCGCGGTTGCCAGGATATAATAACAGGCTATCGACGTTTCCATACCGGGAAGTGCCGTCTCATCTATCGTAGCGCCTTCTCCCCGCATCATCCGGACCGCCTCGTCGAGGAAATCAAGTATCGGTTTTTCCACTTCCCATTTCACTATCCCGGCTGGTATGGCGATCTTCATACCTTTGATTCCCTGATCGATGGAATGGATAAGCCCCGGAGAAGGTCCACCGATCGTACTGGCGTCTTTCGGATCATGGCCCGATATTACTTCCATTATAAGGGCGCAATCATCTACATCCCTCGCCAGAGGCCCGATCTGATCGAGCGAACTTGCAAAAGCTGCCAGTCCGTATCTTGAGACCCTCCCGTACGTCCCCTTTAATCCCGTGATGCCGCAGAAAGCGGCTGGCTGTCTTATCGAACCACCGGTATCCGACCCAAGGGCTGCCGGAACCATTCCCGACGCGACTGCTGCCGCCGATCCCCCGCTTGATCCACCCGGCGCGCATTCCTCGTTCCATGGGTTTTTTGTGACCTGGAAAGCGGAATTTTCCGTCGAGGAACCCATCGCGAATTCATCGAGGTTTGTTTTACCAATGATCACCGCTCCCGCTTCAATCAGCCTCTTTACGACCGTCGCGTTATAGGGAGATCTGTAGTGCCGTAATATCCTCGAACCGCAGGTAAGCAACCTGTCCTTCATGCATATATTATCTTTCAAGGCTATGGGGACTCCGTAGAGAGGCATATTATCCGGTCGCGCGACTTCGAGCTCTCTCGCCCGCTTTATCGACGATTCGTGGTAGACTTCCAGAAAAGCTTTGACGATAGGTTCTTTTGAATCTATCTCTTCGAGATATGCTTTCACAACTTCGACAGGACCTATTTTCCTGTCCCGGCAGAGGCGCTGGAGATCGCTTATACTTAAATCGGTGATATTCGACATATTGTTCTTTCGTACTGGTCGCTATTCAGTGTCGAGAACGGGCGGTACGTTGAAATATTTTCCGTCACTCTCGGGAGCTTCCTCAAGGATCGTCTTTCTTTTAAGGCTCTCTCCTGGCATATCCTCTCGAAGGCTGCGCGGATCGATGCCGTCAGGTCCGTCTTCTTCGCGCGGAGAAAGATCGATATTGCCGAGTTCGTCGACAAATCTTATTATCGAATCAAGCTGAAACCGGAATTTCTCCCTCAGTTCAGGATCAAGTTTTATTCTCGCCAGGTCCTGAAGGTGTTCCAGTTCTTTTTCCGACAGGCTCATTTGTACCTCTATCTTGAAGAACTTCCTCTTTTTTCTGCCGATCTTCCAGAAGCTATCAAGTTTGACCTCCACATGTCAACTCCGCAGGTCGATAGTATCATTTCCTTGAATATTATCTATCTTATATTGTATAGATATTCGGTAGGGCATTTGATAATCGCCTGGCATAGGGATTTTAGCATACACATATAAACCTGGAGGAATCATGAATCGAAAATCCGGATTTCCGTTTTATCTGACTGATCATCCAGACGGTGCCGTCGGACTTGCCGGAAGGATACCGATCGTGATATTGATCGCCGTCATCACGCTTATCACCTGCCATGGATCGTCCGAGGCTTCAAATAAAAGTTTCCATCATCCGGAAACGGACATCACCTTCACTCTCCTTCCGGATGGAAGCGCCGACGTTGAGGAGATCCGGTCTTTTGATTTCAAAGGATCATTCTCCTGGGCCGATCTTGAAAAGGAGACTTATGGCCAGTATGGAAGATATGGGGTCGTTTTCCTCGGCGTATGGGACGAGAGTAACGGGTTGAAACTCAATTCCGAGCTTTCTTCTTCAGGAAGAAGCGAGACGATCAAATGGTATTATTCTGCTTCGAACGAGATAAAACGATTCCGTATCAGGTACAGGATCACCGGCGCGATCCAGCGCTACCGTGACGTAGCCCAGTTCTACTGGAAAGCTATCGGAGACAGGCATATGTACATCGGAAAGGTGAATATCCGGTTGATACCGCCTGAAAAGAGTCCGCGCCTGTTCAAGGTCTTCGTTCACAGCCAGGCAAGGCCGGGCAAACTCCTGATATCCGATACGTGGGAAAACGCCGAAATATCCCAGGACGCGATAGGAGCTGACAGTTTTGTCGAGATCAGGGCGCTGCTTGACCCTGATATTTTCCCCGGTGCGCAGCTCAGGCAGGGAGAGACTTATCAATCGATTCTCGAAGATGAAAGAAGGGTGACCGAGGAGTGGAGACTGGCGGAGGAAAAGCGCATCGAAAAGGCTATAAACAGTATGAAAGCGATAAAGAACGGCCTTGTCACGATAGGAGTATTCTTCATCTTTTTTATCGCGGCATATATCTGGGTCTTTATCAGATTCGGCCGTGAACCTGCCATCGATTATGATAACGAATATGAAAGAGAACCGCCGGGGAAAATACCTCCGTGCGTGCTGCCGGCGATCCTCTCTCAGAGCAGACCGGCGATAGAAAAGATGTCAAACGGTTTCGCCGCTACTCTTCTCCAGGCGGCGCGATATGGATATATGGAAATAAGTGAAGAAGAGAAAAAAGTCCTGCTTTTCACAAGCCGGCACCTCGTCTATACCCTTACTGACAAAGGCAAAAGTCTTCTTAAGGGAGATGATCCCGGCCTTTCTTCCGGCGAACGTCCCCTTATCGATTTTGAAAAAGACGTTCTCGATGTGGTATTCAATTCCGCTGGAGACGGCACTACTGTTACGAGCAAAGAAATTGAAAAATGGGCGGCAGAAAAAAAAGGTTCGAGAACGAAATATTTCGCCTTTATAAAAGACAGGACCAAAGATCTGAGAAAGGATTTTGAAAGGGACAACCACAGACTCGACGACGAAAGAAGTGAAAAGGCAAGGAACGGATGGGTCGGATTCTCCCTTTTATGTGGAATCATCTTCGCCGCCGCCTTTTTCCTTGGCGACAGAAATCCTGTCTTCGTGATCGCCGGTCCTTTTATATTCCTGACAGGCGCGCTTCTTTCGATCCCTCTTGCCCGAAGATCGATCGAAGCGGCGATAATGTACAATAAATGGAACGCCTTCAAGAAATTCATCACCGATTTCTCGGCGATGAAAGAAGCCGGCCCTTCCCTTCTTGCCATGTGGGAAGATTATCTTGTCTACGCCGCGGCCCTCGGTGTCGCCGACAAGCTTCTGGGGAACCTTAAACTTGTCGCCAGTGAATTCGGGACGACAGTTCCCGCCGCGGTATGGTTTCATCCCTATGCCGCTCATGGCGCGGGAACGGGCCAACTGGACTCGATGGCGGCATTCGAATCGCTCAGCGCGTCGATGTCCAACATGCAGAACCTCTCATCAGCCCTATCGAGTTCAAGCAGCAGCGGCGGCGGATTCAGCGGTGGTGGTGGCGGCGGCGGCGGTGGCGGCGGTTGCGGAGCGGGCTGATATTCGTGAGATATTGCTCGAGGATACAGCAAGCTGATCGATAAAGTCAGGAAGTGAACTGTTATGACCCGGATCTATATTTATTCGATTGCCGCCGCGTCCCTTTTCGTATGGATAGCGATAGTCTTTAACCGGTTTGTAAAATACAGAAACAGGTGCTCAAACGCCGCATCCCAGATCGATATACAGCTTAAACGCAGGCATCAGCTGATCCCTGATATCGTCGAGATCGTGAAGGGATACGCCGCTCACGAAGCCAGAGTCTTCGATGAAGTCACGAAAAGCCGTTCTGAAGCTGTCGCCGCCAGGCAGAAAGAGAGGACTGGAAAGGAAAATAATCTGTCGAAGTCATTGAAATCACTCATCGCCCTGAAGGAACAGTATCCATCACTCAAAGCCAGTGGTAATTTTATCAGGCTACAGGATGAACTGAAGGAGACGGAGGAAAAAATAAGGTTCTCCAGGCAGATCTACAACGATATAGTGATGCGGTACAATACGCTGATCAGCAGTTTTCCTGATCTTATCCTCGCGCGGTTATTCCATTTCAGGGAGCTCGAGTATTTCGAGTTCCTGGACAGCTGATCCCGGCGGCCTTTCAAGATCACTGTTGCCCGGTCGCCTGGCCTGATGTATAATTCTCATGCCCGCCTGCCCGTTGGCTGTCATCTCTTTTTAGCGGAGGTATGTCTGATGCGTCTTTCCTCGATACTGAAATCGACCCTCACTGTCGTACCGGTCATTTTTATAATGCTTTCTGGTTGCTCTGACGGTCCTCGTTCGTCCGGAGACCAGACGTTTCCCGTTCTTACGGGCGAGTATCTCGGACAGGACACGCCCGGACTCGAACCTGAACTGTTCGCGCCGGGGCTTGTGACGACAGGGCTCTTCACGAGGGATATCGCCATGACTCCGGACGGAAAAGAGATATATTTCACCGCTATTGTCGGGTTCTACAGGATAACCCAGATCCTCTGTACGAAGAATATCAACGGAGTCTGGACAAAACCGGAAGTCGCCTCTTTCTCGGGAAATCCCGATTATATGGACGCTGAACCTGCCATCTCTCCCGACGGAAGCAGATTCATGTTTCTGTCCACCAGACCTGACTCGGCGAACGGGATCGCCGCGGGAAGCCAGAATATATGGATGATGGACAGGATCGGCGATTCGTGGAGCGAACCTTACACGCCCGGGCCTCCGATCACGACTGAAGCGGCTGAATTCTTTCCATCGATTACAAGGGATGGTACGCTCTATTTTACGCGTAACGAGGGCAGGTCGAGCTACATCTTCAGATCACGGCTCATTGATGGAAAATATACCGAAGCGGAGAAGCTCCCGGAAAACGTCAATTCCACTTCGGCTCAGTATAACGCTTTCATATCTCCCGATGAGGATTTCATTATCGTCCCGGTCGCGGGCAGAGAAGACGGACTCGGCGGGGATGATTATTTCATAAGTTTCCGCGATCCCGATGACACATGGTCCGACCTTGTCAATATGGGCGCGAAGGTCAACACGCCAGGAGGGCGTGAACATTCCGCGTATATATCCCCCGATGGAAAATATTTATTTTTTATGTCGGCAAGGATGAAAAAGGAATTCGAACATCCCGATGGGGGCATGACGCGCGACCTTATGATAAGGATGTCAAGTGAACCGGGCGGCGGATCCGCGGGGATATACTGGATAGACGCTTCGTTTATAGAGGATCTCAGGCCGTGAGCGTGCGGATAATATGAAACGCTTATTTCTTGAAAAGAATATCCCTGTCCTTTTTATAGTCCTGATCTCCGGAACAGTCTTTAGATTCCTGGGGCTGGGCTGGGCCCTGCCCGAGATATATGAGGAAGCGACGCCGCTGATCAAAGCGTGGGAGATGTGGGGCTGGGGAACCGGAAGGACGCCTGATCTCAATCCACATTTCTTTAATTATCCCGGTCTTATGATCTACCTCCATTTCGCGGTCCAGGGGATACTCTTTCTGTCAATGAAGATCTCCGGTATCATCTCATCAACCGCCCATTTCCAGGCAGCCTATATAATCGACAAGACTCTCTTTTACTATGCCGGTCGCGCGGTGGGAGCACTGTTCGGTGTCGCCACGATAGCGGCGGTCTTCCATGCCGGCCGGATACTCGCCGGCAGAACGGCCGGGATCATTTCAGCGATCCTTCTCGCACTCAACACATTCCATATCTCCAAATCACAGCTGATCGAAGTAGACATTCCACTGACCTTCTTCATCACGGCGTCCCTGATCCTGATGACGAGACTGTTGAAAAGCGACAGCTTCCGCGTCAGGATAATCACGGGGATATTTACCGGTCTGGCGATATCGACGAAATACACGGCGGCGCTTCTTTTTATTCCGCTCCTGGCAGTCCATGCCGCGGCTTTTTTTGACAAGAGTGAAGATCGCGCCGCGATAGGATCAAAACATCAAAGCGTCTCTTCCATCATCAGGTCCCTCCTTCTCGTGTCGGCAACAGCCATCGCCGTCTTCATAATCACCTCTCCATATACCGTCCTCGACTGGCCGGAGTTCTGGAAGGATATCTCCCTTGAGCGTCAGCATATGCAATCCGGACATTTTGGCCTCGAAAGTACGTCATCGCTGAGATTCTACGCCGGCTCGCTACCCGGCCTGTTGCCCGGATGGCCGCTTCTCTTTCTTTCGATCTCGGCCATCTTTTACTTTGCGGTCAGGATTCGCGATAAAAATTCGATAATATTCGCCTCATTCGCGTTGCCTTATTTACTGGTAATATCCTCCTGGTCGATGAAAGCGGACAGATATCTCCTTCCCGTCCTGCCGCTGCTGCTGATCTTTGCCTCGGCAGCGATCGCCGGGACATACCGGTATATATTCACGGCCAGACTGTCCCGGTTGATCAGATTTTCCACCCTGTCTGTCCTCTCTTTCCTGATCGCCTTTCCGATAGCCGCTTCCTGTCCGGAGCATATTCAGAAATACCGGCCGGATAACCGAACGATCGCGAAAGAATGGATCAGAGAGAATATTCCCAGTGGTTCGTTTATTGTGACTGAAGCTTACGGCCCGGAGTTTATAAAACCGCAGGTGATCGCGGCCCAGCCGGAAAAGGTCAGAAAGATGATCCTCGAAAGGATCGGCGGCCGCGTCGATTACGCTCTGCTTCCGATACCGATGTTCCAGTCCGTGTCGGAACGTTCTGAGAGTTTTTATGACCTTTCTCTCTACAGGATGGCCGATATAATAATCACAAGCAGTTCTGTCTGTTCGAGGTATATGAAAGATCCGGCCAGATATTCAAAGCAGAACGCTTTTTACGTTGCTCTGGCCAGAGACTATGATATCGTATTTAAAAGCGCGGAAGATGCTTCCAGCGGCCCCGTTCTGACGATATTCAGGAGCACTCGCCACCATCGGGAATTCTCGCGCAGGAAAGAGATCGAGTTCCCTTC
The DNA here is from genome assembly GCA_016932415.1 of Candidatus Krumholzibacteriota bacterium. Lineage (NCBI taxonomy): Bacteria > Candidatus Krumholzibacteriota > Candidatus Krumholzibacteriota bacterium. Next base: position 24,968 of record JAFGCX010000031.1, on the reverse strand, counting down.
TTTACTCAGTCTTTCCGGTGACCTGGCAACGGGAAGCGAGGAGCTTTTCTATCTCGATCTCGGTCTTAACTATGAAGCGTTCGGTTATTACAGGCAGGCTATCGCCTCGTATCAACTCGCTTTCAATTTCCCCGTAGTGAGGAGTTCGAGTTACAATTCTCTTATCCTTGGAATGACCCGGTGCCTGTTGGCAACACATAGTCCTGAAAAAGCCGTCGAGCTGCTGGAAGAAGCGGAAACAGCCGCGCCTGATCAAAGATCGAAAGATTCATTCAGACGGCTGAGGGAAAGAATCCGGCCAGACAGACGGTTTTAAACGACCGTGGAGCTGTGAGGCATCATCTTCGGAAAAAGAGCGCGGAGTGATCATCATATCCCGGTCTCTCGCCTTATTCTTCTTTTAATTGAACCTGAATGGCGCGTAATGAGCCAGGAATTTCTTCTGCCCGAATCCGGTGAAGTGAACGGTCACTCTCATCTCCATCCCCGTCCCTTCCACCTTCTTTATCGTCCCTTCGCCGAATGATGGATGAGAGATCGAGACCCCTACTCTGAACCTGCTGTCATTGCTTATCCTGTCCTCACCGCGTTCCAGCGATTCGATCTGATCTACCTGCCTGAAAATATCGCCCCCTCCTTCGATCTGCCGGTTTACGCCGGTTATCTCCTTATACTTTTCAGGGATCTCTTCGAGAAACCTGGAAGGTCGGTTGTCGTTCCAGTTGCCGAATTGCATCCTGCTTGCCGCGCAGAAAAGATATAATTCCTCTTTCGCCCTTGTCATTCCGACGTAAAAAAGCCTTCTTTCCTCTTCCATCTCCCTCTCGTCATCAAAAGACGAGAAATGCGGTAACAGGCCTTCCTCGAGCCCCGTGATCATCACTGATCTGTATTCGAGGCCTTTCGAATTGTGAAGGGTCATAAGAGCGATTTTGTCTTCATCTCTCATCGAATCGACATTGCTTATCAGAGCTATCTCCTCGAGAAATGCGGGTAGCGAGGGGTCATCCGAGACAGCGGCGAATCTCTTCGTCTCGTTGAGCAATTCCTCTACATTCTCCAGCCTCACCTGCGCAGTCTTGATATCTTCCTTTAAGTATTCTCTGTATCCAATTGTTTCTATTAGATATGACAGTATTTCATAAGCCGTGTCGTTTTTGGCCCTTAATCGCATTACTGAAATCAGTTTTGAAAATTCTTCTATACGCTTCCTCTGGGATGAGGAAAACCTGTCGAGTATCTCACCCGATATGATTGCCGGCAGAAGACTCCCGTCCCCCGCTTCTTCCTCTATCCTTTCTATCGTAACGTTTCCAATACCTCTCTTCGGGACATTTATCACTCGCTTGAAATTAAGGTTGTCATCAGGATTGTTGACCAGTTTCAGATACCCGAGAAGGTCTTTTATTTCTTTTCTCTCATAGAACCTAACTCCTCCGATTATCTGGTATGGGAGCCCTCCCCTTATCATTGCCGTTTCGAGCGCCCTTGACTGGGCGTGAGTCCTGTAGAGGACTGCTATCTCATCCCTCCTGTATCCGTTCCTTATCAATCTCATCACGGCTTCCCTTACCGCGAGGGCCTCTCCCCTGTCATCAGACGCGTAGACTGTCCGTACTTTTTCACCATCACCCTTTTTTGACCAGAGCTTCTTCCCTTTGCGATCGAGATTATTCGATATGACAGCGTTGGAAGCGGACAGAATATTGTTTGTAGAGCGATAATTCTCCTCGAGGCGGATCGTTACGGTCCCTTCATACAGCCTGTCGAACTGGAGTATATTCTCGATCGTCGCCCCCCGCCATCCATAGATAGCCTGATCGTCGTCTCCGACGACAAACAGGTTCCTGTTCTTCGACGCGAGCATATCGATCATCATCATCTGGATCGTGTTGGTATCCTGGAACTCGTCAACGAGGACGTACTTGAATTGCCTGGCATACCTTTCCCTTATCTTTGGATGGGCGGTAAAGAGTTCGACGACCCTGGTTATCAGATCGTCAAAATCAAAGGAATTGGATCTCTTCAGTTCGATGTCATAGGCAAGATAGACCTTTGCCTGAAGCTCTTCAATACCGTCGATGGCTGTCTCGACCGCTTCGTCGGGAGTGACAAGACTGTTCTTCCACGCGGAGATCCTGTTCCGGACGATCGAAGGCGGATATTCATCGAGATTCCAGTTTTTCTTCCTGATGATATCCTTGATCAACCTGATCGAATCATCCTCGTCATATATCGCGAAATTGTTCCTGAACCCGATCCTGTTCGCCTCTTTCCGTAATATTTTCAGCCCCGTAGAATGGAACGTGGAGACCCAGAAAGGAATTTTTCTTTGCGAAAGGGATCTTTCAACGCGGGCTCGCATCTCTCCGGCCGCTTTATTAGTGAAGGTGAAGGCGAGGATCCTTTCCGGAGATACATTTTTTTCTCTTATCAGGTAGGCGATCCTTTCAGTCAGGACCCTTGTTTTCCCGCTTCCCGCGCCGGCGAGAATAAGATAGTATCCATCAGTGGATAGCACTGCTTCCTTCTGCCGCGGATTAAGATCGAATTTCATCATGAAGCGCTTTTCCTTTTGCTGTTCACCCGCAAACCTATCGTCCGGCTCACCGGCAGTCGCGAAATACCGTGCCGGATATAATACCATTACTGATCCATGTGGTAAATACGGGATTATCAGAATTGCGGACCCAGATAAAAATGGAACACCGGTTCACCGGTATTTGAAAAATCAGTCGGCCAGGCAAGCTGAAAATTAAATATGAGAAAACCCATCCTCATATAGAATCCAACCCCGAAATCACTGTAAAACTCCAGATCGTTTATCATCACCGGGTCTATTGCGGCGGGCAGCTTCTCGATATATCTTCCATCACCCCAAACAGATCCCGTATCAAAAAACAACGTCCCTCCGATATTCGTCAAGGCCCATCTGCCCGGCCATCCGAATATTATCGCGTCAACGAGTGGATACCTGTACTCGAGGTTGAAAAGCATCATCCTTGAACCCTGGAACTGCAGGTAATCGTATCCTCGCATCGTCGTCGGGCCTCCGAGGAAGAAATACCGCCTATCTTCCCCGTTGCTGCTGCTTGCCACTGTCCTGAAGGCAAGGTAGTTCCTGTAGAAGAGAGGTCTGTACCTGCGATAATCGAGAAACGCCGTCGTCCTCGATATGTCGCGTCCACTGAACGACAGGGCCCTTGAAAAACTGAGCATCCATCTGGACCCTATCACTGGTCCGAAAGACCCGTAGTAAGCCGAGTCATGAACTATGGAAAAAGATGGTTGCAACATCCTCTTTACCGATACATCGCTGTCATAAACGGTATACCCGTAATACGATCCATCATCGAGTATAAGAAACTCCCTCTCACTCATGTACGCCTGGAGTTCCATCTCCGCCCTTGTAAAAGTAGAAAAGGGAAAAGAAGCATTACCAAAAAGGCCGTAGTTCCTCTCGGTAAAATATCTGTAGTCCAGAAATGTCTCCCCCACGGAGGAGAACCTGGAATTGAGGTAGTTCTTGAACTGAAAGATACCGAGCGAATAATCGATCCTCTTCTTGACATAGTAATATGACAGCATCATATCGCTGTCTTCTACCGATCCATAGAGGCTGAACGCCAGAAAGAGGTGATGGTCACCCAGAAGGTCGCTGAACGCGATCTGGTTGGACAGTCCGAACCCGAGTCCGGTCGCGAAATAGACCCCCATTCCGTTTCCTATGTAGTCGGGAGAGAATTTGATTCTGTACTTTTCAACTGTGCCCACACGTTTTCTGAAAGATTCGCGCAGGGCCTCGAGCGAATCTGGATCGATCCTCTCTTTTGAATCTTCGTTGATAACCACGTCAGGTACTTCGGCTCCGTTTTCCCATCTCCTGCCGGGAAACCTTCCTCCCTGGGGGGTTCCAGCACCGGAACTTGTATCGACCGATTGATCTTCCTTCCCGTCGGGCGACCCTGGCATCTTTTCTTCCACAGTGATCCGCTCAACCTCAGGGTCAGGACCTTCCAACCCGGAACCTCCATAGGGATCGATCTCCGGAAGCACTCCGAACGAAGGCCATTTTTCCTCCTTGATCCCGGCCAACAGGGGCCCACCCGTCGAATATGACACCCTCGACTTTTCCTCGAAATTATCCATTATGAAAAGATCATACCCGGCGGCGTTAAAAGCGGAGAAGACCAGACGGTCCTTGACGTTTGAGACGGAAGGATTGAACAGGCCTCCGAGTATGTCGGTAAAACGGTGGTAGCTTCCGATTTCGAAGCTTCCACGGTAAAGATTGCTTATCCCTGATTCATCCGAGACAAATAACAGTTCCAGGCCATTGGATAGTATCTGTGGCGATTCGTCGTTGCCTGGAGTGGAGATAACGAGCCTTTTCTCTCCGCTCAGGATATCTATCATCCAGATATCACCCTTGACGGAAAGAACGTTACTCATGTCAGCATAGTCGAGGTTCTCAATCCTGTCCACTCCGGTGCTGTCAGTCGTGAAGACAGGCTGCTTGACGGGTTCGGGATAACGTGTATATACGATCCTCTTTCCGTCGGGGAACCAGGCGGGATATTTTTCATCACATGTATCATCGGTGACCTGGAAAAGTTTCTTCATTCCAAGGTCATAAAAAAAGAGATCTGTCTGCCCCCTGAGCGTGCCCACGACAATGATCTTTTCTCCGTCCGGCGACCATACCGGGTTGAAAAAGAAATCGAGTGGAAGGTCTATCTCCTCGATGATATTTCCCCCCGGGACACCCATCCGAAACAACCTGTCCCTTCCATCCGACTTGGCGACAAAAGCAATCTCCGACGATTCAGGATTCCACGTCAGGCTTGAAAGTCTCGTCCTTATGTATTCGAACTGACTCGATGTCGACCCGACAAGAAGTTTTTTCTTCTTCTTGCCTGTGACTGAATCCATTATATAGATACCTTCAAGACCGCTCCTGTCAGAATAATAGGCGATATACTCTCCATCAGGCGAAAATACGGGTTTTGAGTTTATATAGTTATGCTTCTTAAGATGATCGGTGACTTTTCTGGCGATTGATTCCGCCTCCATCTTATCGGCGTACTCGGGCCAGTATTCCCGCCTGAGATTGTTTTTCCAATTCTTCGTAAGCTCCTCTGTCGAGATACCTATAGTACGATGAAGGGACATCTCCATCGACCTGTTGAACCGAAGTTGATCCATCAGTTCAATGACCTTTTCCTTACCATAAGTCTCGGCGATATAGGATATTGCTGACTGTCCGGCCTTGTAATTCATGTATCCACCGGCATAATTCAGATCGTAAGGAAGATAATCGAAGATCGTACCGTCGCGCATGAACATCCTGCATTCATCGTCGACTCCTCCGGCAGAGAAATATTCCGCAGTACCCTCCGCAAACCAGAGAGGAATATTAAAAAGCATATTCCTTGAAAACACTGATCTGAGAAGGCTTCCGTATATAATGTCGAATTGAAAAATATGGACAAGTTCATGTATCGCGGTGTGACTGAAATCGACGTTTGAACCGTTGAAATGAAGGACGACCCTCCTTCTGCTCGGTTCGGCGAAAGCCTGTACGCCCTCGGGAAGCAGCTGCCAGGTCGTGTTGGTCTGTTGAAAATCCGAATGGCTGCCGTAAAGGATCACCGGTATACGCCATGATATGTGATGCCTCAGGTCCACGGAGAGCTTGCCGTAACCGTATTCAAGGACGACGCCAGTCCTGCCGGCGAGATCGCGGTACCCCTGGTTGAAATGGATATCAAAATGAGGAGTCTTGAGAATCTGCCATTCGAAATCCTTGTACTGTACCTTGTTCTTTCCGAACCACCATGCCTGGGCGCTGACACTGGAAAGGGGCAGGTGTAAAAGGAAAAGATCAAGGGCCAGAAAAAATAACACTATTCCGGCAGTTTTCTTCATCTTCCTCCTCCGAATCTTCAATCTCTGCTTCACTTGAAAGATGTCGTTCCATTCCGTTGATTTCAAGGCATTTCTCTCAGAATTCCCAGCGGACCTTGAAATCCACGTTGATCTCATCGCTGTTTCTTTTGCTTCTGCCCTGAAGTACTTTCTCGGAATACATTATGACTTCGGAACGGATCAGGAAGAGCCGGCTCAACCTGTATTCTACCTCGAAATGACGCGCCGTTGAGATAGACAACCCTTGTTTATATTTGACATAAAGGCCTTCCGAGAGATACTTGCCGATCGCCACAATCGTCTCTTCCGGCTCGAACCCTTCTGTAGCGCTGCTTGCTCCTCCACTCGTCTCGACTTCTATTAATACTCCCTGCATCTGGGAGTTTAACATCCGTTCTATGTAGTTGGCCGCCAGGTTCTGGGCTGTATTCATGGCATCCCAGCTCGCACCCGCCCCTTCCGACGTTCCGATGACTCCTCCTCCGAGCATTTTCCAGATATCAGTCTCGCTGTATCCAGCGTCCTCGTGATACAGGGAAAGCCTCGGTTCGATATCGTCCTGGTGCCAGGAAAGGGTAAGATAGATCTTTCTGCCTTCGGGATCGTTCGTCTCGGCTTGAACGTCTATGACAGGCCTGAAACTGTCGGCGTGCACGAATTCCAGTTTCCCCGAAGATACCCGGAACTTGTTATTATAGACATTATACCAGCCCCTTATAAGATTAAGGGAACCGCGCACGTATGACCCCTTCTGATCATGATGCAGAGTGACAGCACCTTCCATCTCGACGTTGGCGTCCGGTGTCTTCAGCCACGTATTTCCCTTCACTTCCAGGTCGACCTCCGCCATCCATCCCGGCGGCTCAAGCGATCCACTTTTCTGCACAGAGGCGAAATCGCCGAAATCTATATACACCTCAGCCCTGTTGACACTCAGGTCGCCCGTGACTACGGGAATCTTCTTTCCACCGCTTTCAGTAGTTCCGACTGCAAGGTTTCCACTTACTATCGCCATTACATCGGGAATGCTCGCTATGAGAATCTTGTCGACTTCTATATCTATGTCATACCTTTCTGGCCTCCATCCCTTGAGCGATACGCTGCCCACGCAATTGAAATTGCCGTTCTTACCTTCCTTCCCGTGCAGTTCCCTGATCGTGACCAGCGTATCGTCCAGGGTTATTACAGCCCTGATCCCCCTGTATCTTTCCTCCATCCCTCCCAGCCTGAAACCTGCCTGGTCAAGATCCAGTCTTCCCCGCAGCTTGGGTTCTGAAGCAGTACCGGTTACGGTGAATTCGGCTGAAAACCTTCCTTCGGCCTCGGCGATTATATCGGTCATGCCTGTGATGCTGGACAACTCCCCGTCGGGAATACTCAATCCGACCGATATCGGTTCATGCTGGTCTATCGAATAGAACCATTTCTCGTGATTCAGATTGATATTTCCGTTGAATCTCCCTCTCTGTCCTTGTGATAATTCCATTATCCCATCGAGCTTGAGCGACTGTCTGTCTATATCGGCTGAAATGTCGATCATCGGGATCCTGTACCGATCGGTTGAAAGCCCTGAGATCTTTCCCTCGACTCCAAGAAGGGGATGGGTCAGTGAATCCCTGACCGATATTATTCCCGTAAAATCACCACCTGAAAAAGGTGATTTTTCCGAAAGTGAAAAAAGCGGTACGAGTGAAAGATCCTCGCATACGGCGTCTAAATCGGCAACGGCTCCGCGCAGCGCCTTTTCCCTCCCTTTTAAAAGTTCTCTTGGATCAGTTCCCGAGACTGTGCCTTTCATCTCAAGGATGCCTTCAGGAGAATCGATATACAAAGTATCGATCTCGAATATCCGGTCCGAATAGTTCGCGACAAGTTTCAGAGAATCCACGGAAAGGCTGTCATAGATCATCTGCTCAAGAACCATATCGAGGTCAAAACCGGGCTGGTCGATCGTTCCTCGGCAATTTATCACTCCCGCTCCCTTCCCCGTTACCGGCTTATTGATCAGTCCAGCCGCGTTAAAAAGTGACAGCCCAAGCCTGTCGAAAGTAAAGTTCCCGTTGATCCTCCGGTCTTCTCTTCCCACGACACACCCCATATAGAGAGCCCCGAGCCTGGAATGAAGCTGCAGGTCATCGAACTCGATCCTTGATTCACTTATGTTGACGCTGAATTTTCCATTGCTCAACCAGCGTTCCTCGAGGGCATCTATTGAGACTTCATTGAATACTATCTCGGTTATATCTTCGTTTTTTATCAGATCTCCACGCATGTCGGCGACCAGGCCCGGCCTCTGCAGGTACAGTCTCTTGATACTTGTTATGTTGTCATTGTATTCCAGGGACAGGTCTATCCCTGAAAACGACAACGGCGCAATATCGCAGCTATCCCCCCGCATCTCAAAAAGGAAACGAAATGATTCGTCCCTGCTTAAAGCAAATTTAATATCTCCGGAAGGAACGTACGCTCCTTTGTAGAATATGTCCGTGCAACATCCGCTGGCCCTGAGGTCCCATCGGGCAAAACTGCCTTCCCATATTCCGTTGAACTTAAGATTCGCCCGATATTCGTCTATATTGAAATATGAAAACAAAGTGTCATCTTTAGCGCATTCGGTATCGATGAACAGCCTTATCCCACCATCCCTGGATATCGTACCTGTAGTCGAAATATCATGAGTCGGATATGCCATTGTCATCTGGTCCATAAAGAGAGTATCAGCCCTGTATGAGCCCGAAGCAGTCATTGTGCTGAATGGTATTTTTCTGAGATGCCCTTCCTTCAGGTCCATCGTGAAATACAATTCTTTCGAATCGACATCATATCTCAATATCAACATACCGTTGAACCTTGTGTCGGGAATCGAATTATTTCTTATGAAACCGGCAGAGAGGTCAAGATCATTGACGTCGAGATCAAGTTTGATGATCCGCTCACCACTGACCGGCATAACACCGCTACCATTCACAAGGGCGCCATTTAATCTTCCTTCTCCACTGTTCAGCATAACCGCTCTTGTGTCGTACCGGAGGTCGAGTTTGAACCCATCAAGCGCGAATCCTGACAATATACCGTTCAACATACCGCGTATCTTGAGATCTCCCGTCGTACCCTCTACCGCGAGGACTCCCTGCAGTTCTCCAAACTGTCCCGATTCTATACCTACAAGCCTTGATATCTCCTCGACATCAAATGGTTCAGCGGCGATATTCAGCCCGAACCTTGTTGAATCGGGATCGAATGTCCCGTTGATCAGCAACGACGATTCATCCAGTTCAAGGAACAGGTCACTGACTTCGATCCGGTCTACAGGAGATCGACTTCCCGAGTTCTTTCTTATATTGCCACTTATATTCCTGATATGAAGTTTTCGCCTTATATCCTCGGCACTCCCCGAGCCGATATCGGCTATTATCCCTTTTTCCCCGGAACGTACGGCACCTTCCAGATTCAGATTCTTCAACGCGTCGGCTCTCTGATTCCCCTGGTATATTAACTGTCCGTTATTGATATCGAATTTTTCCACCCTGAATCTCACCTGGCCTGACCGACCCGTGGAAGTCCCATTAAATGGCAGTATATTCTCCCCCGTGGAATCAGGCTTGATCCACGCATGAGGTCTATTGAAAATAATTTCGTTTATCGACGGCTCGGTTGAGAATAGCGACGCGAGATCATAGCTAAGGAAGATCTCTTCGACACGCAGAAGGTCAAAGGCGTACTCACTGCTCCTGTACCTGATACGAAGATCTTCGATTTTTATCCTCTCCAGCGGATTTCCGGAGATCGCCCTGAATTCCAGCGTGTACCCGGTCCCTCTGAAAAGATACCGGGAAAACATCGTTGACGTTCTCTTCGCGAAGAAATCAGTATGAAAGATGATCCCGGCGACAATCGTCATTGTCAGCAGAAGGCTTATTATCAGCGAAACGAATGACGTGATCCTTGATTTTAATATTTTTTTAACCAAATCCCTTGGCTCCGTTAAAAGATCTGTCCGAGGCTGATGTGGATCCAGTAATCGTAATCGATGTCTACGGGCCGGGTTATCGGAAATCCCGCGTCTATTCTGATAGGTCCTACCGGAGTGTAGTACCTCAATCCAAAACCGGCACTGTACCTGAAATCCGCGGTCGATATATCGGATCTTTCCTTCATGAAAACAAATTCTTCAAATTTTATATCGGAAACGGAGTCCCAGACATTTCCGCCATCCAGGAAGAATGCTCCTCCGAAGTTATATTTTGAGATCACTGGCAGTGGAAACCTCATCTCAATATTCGCCAGAAGCATGATGTTGCCTCCCCTGGCTGTTCCCGTGCTGTTAAGAGGTCCCAGTGTGTTTTCGCGGTAACCCCTGACAGAGTTACCTCCTCCGAGGAAAAACCTGCTTTCGATCGGCAACCCGGTATCCCGGCTATCTCCAAAAGCTTTTGCGTAACCGGCCCTTACCCTGTACGCAAGGACCGTCTCTTCTGACAGGCGGCGATAATCCTGAAATGACGGTACTATGGAATAGTAATGATCGTCTCCCCCGAGGATCCCACCGGCGTATCTCGCCTCAAGCGCGATGTATCTTCCCCGCCGCGGATTAAAATAGAAATCCCTCGTATCTCTGTGGTAAGTAAAATCGAGTGACCTTCGAAGTGACCTTTCCTTTTCATCGATAGCATCCTGCCTTCTTATTTTTTCATAGACATATCCAAGAAGAAGTGAAGTCTGCCTTGAGATCCTGCGCGATACGGTACCGTTAAAACTGATCGCTTCGACAATAACCGGTTCCACTGTGGCGTCGCGTTCGTAAAAAGATCCCACTGAAAAAGTGTTCCATGTCGACAGGATGTGCGGGAATCTAAGTTCGCCTTCGTGCCGTTGATATTTATTCTCAAACTTGACGTCCGATAATGCATACTTGTTATCCTCGAAGATCCTGAAAGCAAAAGCCGTTTTGATATCCAGCGCGTATCCCCGTCCCAGAAGATTCCTCTGCCCCCATTCGGCAAAGACCCTGTTAGCGTGAACATTTCCGACACCGAGACCCGATTCGAGATATCCCATCTTCCTTTCCCTGACCTGTAACTGAAGATCGACTTTTCCGCTATCAACATCCAACGCTTTGGGTTCTATCTCCACCGAGCTGAAACATCCCGTATCATAAAGGTTCTGTTTGCTTTCGATTATTTTCCGGAGCTGAAAATACTGTCCCGATCCTATCTTTAATTCCCTTCGGATCAGCTCATCCCGGACCTTCTGGTTTCCGCTTATGTCTATCTTCTCCACTCTGACCGGGGATCCTGGAGCAATTTCCCACGATATATCAATATCCGTTGAATCTACCCTCGTATTGCAGGCGACCATCGCGCCAAGATATCCCTTTCTGAAAAAATGGCTGAAAAGGGTGTACCTGTCCGTCTCCACCAGGTTCGGGTTATAAGGCATACCTTTTGTAAGTCTGAGGCCTTTTATCAGCGTTTCCGGAGCGACTGCATCCTGATCGGAAAAATGCAGACTGCGTACAATCGATTGCGGACCTTCATTCACCAAGATACGTAATGTGACGTGATTCCCCTTTTTATCCCTGTCTATGGACTCGAGATTAACGGTGACTTCGAAAAATCCGTTAAGTCTATAGAAAGTCTTCAGGCTTTCAAGGTCCCTTCGGATGAAATCCCTTCTGAAACGTGGCTTGTTGAAGATATTATAATAACGTGCTTCCCTGGTCCTCATCCTCTTTTTGAGAATACCGTCGTCAAAAGTCACGTTGCCAAGTATGACGATCCTTTTGACGTAAGGGAGATCGAGACCGAAATCATCTGATAACAGATCGGAGGAATATCCGGCGATCAGCATTACAAGAAAAAGTATAATGACGATTCTTCCAGAATTCTGATTGATTGTCCTCGCCACCATATTAATTGACAACTTCATATTTTATATTTAAGTTCTTCACGTGGCGATATGATGTCTTACTCTGGATCTCGTGAGACTGTATTGAAACTACCAACCACGGATAAAGCATGAGTTCTTTGTTTCGCAATATTTCGAGGATAAGATCACTGATCTTCATTCCTGTCATTCAGGTCTTCCTTGTTCTTCACGCGGGCTGCGATAACCCGGGTGGTAAAACTCCGGAAAAGGATTTTACTCTGACAGCCGATGAACGGTATATTGTCCAACTCTACGTAAAAATAAACGAATTAGAGAAAAATCTCCAAGATAATCCGTCTGACAGCCTAAAAAAATGGGATACCCTCAAAGAAGGTGTCGATAAGGAAAGGATCCTCAGGACAATTGACAGCCTGAAGGAAAACCCTGAGAGATGGCATGCCGTTTTCAGCAGAATCGAACTACTCATTGAACGTGAAAAGCCGTGATCACCTCACAAGATTGAACAGATCAAGGAAAAGTATGAACACCATTAGAATTATCAGGATGATAAATCCTGTCTGGGCCATCACATTCTGAACCTTCGGTCCGGGTTTATACCCGGTCAGAGCCTCGACCACAAAAATGACGAAATGGCCTCCGTCAAATGGAAGGATCGGCAACAGATTGAAGATCGCCAGGTTCATCGAGAAAAACGCCAGGAAGTTAATCAGATAGCTGAATCCCCATCTGATCATATCCCCCGCCATGACACCGACTCTTATCGGCCCTCCGACAGCCTTGAGTGTGGCTTTTCCCGTAACCAGTTTGCCGAGAAAACTCATTATCGACACGAAGAGGTTGCTGAAAGCCTTCGCCCCGTATTTGACGGCAACGGGAAAAGAGACTCTCTGCTTCTCGTAAAACTCCCCTACACCGATCGCGCCGACCTGGATCACATCGAGTTTTTCTCCTCCTGATGGAGCGTCCATCGATGTGGGAGTGATCACGGAACTGTGTATCTCCCCATTGAGTTCCCACTTGAATTCTATCGGGATCCCGTTGCGCGAATAGATTTTCTCTGCCATTTCAAGGTAGGTATAGACAGTCGTATCATTCATGGCCAGGATTAGCGCACCGCTACGGATCCCGGCTTTATAAGCCGGACTGTCCTTTTTTACGTCCCCGATTATCGGCCTGCTGCTCGAAAAGATCCCTATCGTAAGCCGGCCCGCTTCCTCATTCCATTCGGGCGTCACTTGCGCGGTAAGAGTGTCGATCCCTCTTAAAAACCGGAATGTGGAACTCGCGCCTTCAGTGTAATCGACCAGGTCGCTTATCTCCTCGCCGGGTTTTAAAATCTTCGAGTTGATCTCTATAATCCTGTCTCCCGTCTGAAAGCCAGCCACGGCGGCGGGAGAATCATCAATGACACCACTGACCACATCGCCAGGATTCCTCACGAAGATGCCCTGTATCCATATAGTCGATATGTAAAGGACGATAGCCAGAATCGCGTTCATCGCCGGTCCCGCGAGGACAACAGACATCCTCTGGACAGGCTTTTTGCTTTTATACAGTCTCTCTTCCGGAATATCCTTCTCGAAATCGTCTTCCTTGTCTTCTTCTCCCTCGTTTTCTCCGGCAAATTTTACGTATCCGCCGAATGGAAGCGCTGAAAGCGCATATTCCGTCTCCCCGTACTTGAACCTGAGTATTTTCGGGCCGAAACCGATTGAAAAAGTTATGACGTAAATCCCGTTCAACTTTGCCACGAGAAAATGACCCAGTTCATGAACCAGGACAACAATACTCAAGACAAAAACAAAAGCGATTATTGTTAGAAACATGGAACCTCCATCAGGTTATAACAGCATCTTTATGTCTTTCACTCAAAAACCTTCTTGTCCATCTGTCCGCTTCAATAATATCTTCGAGAGAGGAAGCTTCAGACGGAATATGCGCGTCCAGCGCTTCTCTTATCCAATCTATAATCGTCATAAATCCCGTCTTTCCTGATAAAAAAGATGAGACGGCTACTTCATCAGCGGCATTTAGAACGGTCGGCGCGGTGCCTCCGGCTTTCGCCGCCTGCATTACGATATCGAACCCTGGATAATCCTTCCTCTCAAACTGGACGAAATCAAGCCTTCCAAAATCATTTACCGACAGTGGTTCCCACGGATATTGAGCTACGACGGGATAATACAGGGCATTGATTATGGGAAGACGCATATCCGCTGGTCCGAGATGAGCCAGAAGCGAACCATCTTTCATCCTGGTAAGGGAATGCACGATCGATTGAGGATGAATTACCACGCCTATCGAATCATACGGGAAATCGAAAAGCCAGTGCGCTTCTATTACTTCAAGTCCCTTGTTGATAAGATGAGCCGAATCGACGGTGACTTTTTTGCCCATTTTCCATGTGGGATGGTCGAGCACTTCTTCTACCGTTACGTCTGACAGGCCCGTCATATCCCTTTTATAAAAAGGTCCTCCTGAAGCGGTCAGGATGATCTCCAGAGTATCTTCCCTGTTGCCCCTCAGGCATCGCGAAAGCGAGAAATGCTCACTGTCGACCGGTATGATCCGTCCCGCAGTATTCTGGATCAGGTCGTTTATTATATGACCACCGGTTACGAGAGCCTCTTTGTTTGCCAGAGCTACGCTGCTACCCATTTCAAGAGCTTTGATCGTCGGCAACAGGCCCGAGATCCCTACCATGGCATTTATCACAATATCGGCGGCACCTTCCTCTACAAGGGCAAGGACTCCATCCGATCCCGACCCCCTCTCCCTTTTTCCAAGAAGAGGATCCTTTTTGATCAACCTGTTCAGAGCCGCCTCGCTGTATAGCGAGAAAAATGCGTCGGGAAAATCGGCAAGCTGTTCCTGCATCTGATTGATATTGCTTTCCGCGGCCAGGCCCGTTATGACAAAATCATCACTTGCCTGGGAAATGATCTCTACCGCGGCTCTACCTATCGATCCGGTCGAACCAAGAATGACGACTTTTTTCAAAGTAGCTACCTTCTCTGTAATCAGAACAAATAGTATCTGAGCAGATAATATATCACCGGAGCAGTAAACAGGACTGAATCGAACCTGTCAAGTACTCCCCCGTGTCCGGGAATAGTCTCGGAAGAATCCTTTACATCGACATCTCTTTTCAGCATCGATTCGACCAGGTCGCCGATCTGTCCTATTACAGAGGCTACAACGGCGAGAAGAACTGCGTCGATCCATCCGATGTAAGGAGCCATTATAGCCCTGACGATGAATATACCACCGATCGAGAAGAAGACTCCCCCGATAGAGCCCTCGACAGTCTTGCCGGGCGAGACCGAGGGAAATAACTTGTGCCTGCCAAAGAGCCTTCCTGTCGTATAAGCTCCCGTGTCATAGCTCCATGTCAGAGCGAATATCATTACGACATATGAATAACCAGCAGAATAATCCTGCCCGAGGATCTGCGGCAGTTCGCGGACGAGTATAAAATGACTTCCCAGCCACGCGACATAGAAGACTCCAAAGATCGTGACGGAGATATGATAGACAGCCCTTTCTTTTTCCTTTCTCCAGAGTTCACTCGTCATAATTCCTATAAAGATGACTGTCAGAAGGAGGTTGGCGTACACACCCTGCTGAAAGAAAATATACCATGGAAGCGCTATTCCACTCAGGATACCTATTATCTTGTATGGTTTTAACCCTTTTGCTTCCATCATCCGGTAGAATTCCCACAATCCCACGAGGATGATCATATCGATCAGGATCAGGTAATAGATCCCCCCTCTTCTTGCCGTGATCAAAAAACATGGAATGAATATCGCTGACATTATCAGCCTGTCAAGGATCGTACTTTTTTTGCCGCCGGACTTTTCAGCCTTCCCGGCTCTGCCCGAATGATCTTCGTTCATCCCTATTACCTGCTTTTTAAACCCCCGAATCTTCGATCACGGCACAGATACTCATTGATAGCTTTCAACAGGTGCTCTTCCCGAAAATCGGGCCAGAGGACATCCGTGACGAAAATTTCGGAATAGGCTATCTGCCAGAGAAGGAAGTTGCTTATTCTCAATTCCCCACTGCTTCTGATCAGAAGATCCGGATCGGGCAGATCGGGAGAGTAAAGGTACTGCCTGAAAAGTGTCTCATCGATCGAATCGACCTGGATTTTCCCTTCGATCAGATCACGGGCGATCCCTTTCACCGAATCGACGATCTCGGCCCTGCCGCTGTAACTCAGACATAGATTAAGGATCATTCCATCGTTTCGGGACAGCTTTTCAATCGTCTCGTCCAGGACTTTTTTAGTCGACTTCGGGAGGAGGTCGAGCCTTCCCATGGCCCTCAGCTGAATGTTGTTCTTGTCGAGTTCAAGGAATTCAGATTCAAGGACTCTCCTTAGAAACGACATAAGTGCTTTTACTTCCCCCGCGGGCCTGTTCCAGTTTTCAAGCGAGAATGTGTAGAGGGAAAGGACAGGTATTCCTATCCTGGCGCATGTCTGGACGGTCGTGCGGACTGATTCCCTTCCCGACCTGTGTCCGGCGATCCGGGGCAATTTCCTTTTCCTGGCCCACCTGCCGTTTCCATCCATGATTATCGCTATATGTTCCGGCAGTCCTTTTGTCTTTTTAAGGGCTTCTATCTCATTTTCTATTTCTTCTTCTTTCATCTCAGTCCCGATCGTCTCCTCCCACCACTTCGTCATTAAAATTCCATTATTTCCTGTTCTTTTACGTCAGAGACATTGTCGAGTACCTTGATCGACTCATCAGTCATTTCCTGTATTTCCTTCTGGTATTTATGAGAATCGTCCTCTGATATATCATGGGATTTCTCCAGTTTTTTCACCCTGTCATTGGCTTCCCGCCGAATATTTCTGATCGCTATCCTTCCGTCCTCCACTATGTGCTTTACTGACTTTACGAGTTCGATCCTTCTTTCCTCAGTCAGCGGCGGCAGGGGTATTCGAATAAAGGTGCCATCACTCTGGGGAGTCAGTCCAAGATTCGAGGCGAGTATCGCTTTCACGACTTCGCCTACGATAGGTTTTTCCCAGGGCTGAACAGTGATAAGTCTGGCATCGGGGATCGCGATATTTGCGATCTGTTTAAGAGGTACTGAAGACCCGTAATAGTCGACCTTTACACTGTCGAGAAGCGTGGGAGATGCTTTTCCAGTCCTTATAGAAGCCAATTCCATCTCTGTCATCTCAATCGATTTTTTCATATGATCTTCAGTTTCCGAGAATATCTTGTCAATCTGATCCATTTTAACCTCCTTATCTTACGATAGATCCTATCTTTTCGCCCTGTAATACCTTCTTGAGATTTCCCTTTTCCATTATATTGAAGACAATGATCGGAATATCGTTATCCCTGCATAATGCTACCGCCGTACCATCCATAACTCTAAGGTCGTCCCGGAGTACTTCAGAAAAACTCAACTCTTCTATCAGTTTTGCTGAAGGATCCCTGACTGGATCGCTGTCATAGATACCCTGCACCTTTGTCCCTTTTATCAGGATATCAGCCTCGATTTCCGCCGCTCTCAGCGCTGCCGCGGTATCCGTCGTAAAATAAGGGTTTCCCGTTCCTCCGGCAAGAATCAGCAACATCCCTTCGCGGAGACGACCGGCTGCTTCCCTCCTGATAAACCGTTCTGCGACCTGTCCTACTCCGAAAGGAGTCATCACCCTTGCTTCCACGCCCATTTCCTCCAGGACACCCTGGAGCGCGAGAGCGTTTATGACCGTACCGAGCATACCCATATAGTCCGCCGATATCCTCTGGACCTTCTTTCCGCTGATCATCGACCCCCTGAGTATATTACCACCTCCCACGACCACGGCGATCTCGACTCCCGTTTCAAGCGCCTCTTTTAAATCGGATGCGAACTCTCCTGTCATATCAAGATCTATACTCTGTTCCACCCCACCGAAGACCTCCCCGCTTACTTTCAGAAGCACTCTCCTGATCTCTGGACGCGCTGTCATCGAGATCTCCCTTCATAAAAAAGCGCAGGAATTATATATTCCCACGCTTTCTTTATTATACCAGTCTCACTTAGCCTGTTTCACCGTTCAGGATTATTCCTCTCCCAGCTGGAACCGGACAAAACGTCTAATAACCATGTTTTCTCCAAGTTTCCCTATTACTTCCTTGATCAGATCCCCGACGACGATCTTGTCATCTTTTATATAGGTCTGCTCAAGAAGTACATTCTCACTGTAGAACTTTTCAATCTTTCCTTCAACGATTTTATCAAGTATCTTTTCCGGCTTTCCCGACTTGAGCGCCTGGTTTCTGAATATCTCTCTTTCACGCTCAAGATCTTCTTCGGAAACGTCATCACGGCTCACAACGGAAGGATTCGCCGCCGCGATCTGCATAGCGATATTCTTCCCCAGTTCCTGGAAATCATCGGTCCTTGCCACAAAATCTGTCTCACAATTCAGTTCGACCAGGACCCCGAGCTTGTTATTGCTGTGAATATATGAAAAGATCGTACCTTCCTTAGCTTCCCTGTGCGCTCTTTTGGCAGCGGAAGAAAGTCCTTTCTCGCGCAGGATCTTTATCGCCGCTTCGATATCTCCTCCGGTCTCCTGAAGAGCCTTCTTGCAGTCCATCATTCCAACGTTAGTCCTGTCCCTGAGTTCCTTGACTAATTTCGGTGTTATTTCCATTTATTAATTCCTCCGGGCTGATCTTTATTCTGATTTCTTCTCTTCCGGTTCTGTCACAGCTTTCTCCGAGGGAGCTTTGCTGACGGGCGTTATATTCTCTCTTGTCGCCTGTTCCTTTTTCTTACCCTTGGATTCGACAAAATCCTTGTTCTTCAGGTATTTTGCTCTTCCTTCTATCACAGCGTCTGACAGAGTTTTTGTGAATAATTTTATCGAACGTATGGCATCATCGTTAGCAGGGATAGCGATGTCGACTTCATCAGGGTCGCTGTTCGTGTCGACCAGGCCTATGATCGGAATATTCAGCCTTTTCGCTTCCCTTATAGCTATCGATTCTTTATTGGTGTCAAATACTATGACACATGATGGCATTTTGCTCATGCCGCGAATACCGGCAAGGATCTTCAACAGTTTGGCTTTCTTCTTTTCGATATCGAGCCGTTCCTTCTTCGACAACTGTTCGATCCTGCCATCTCTTTCCATTGCTTCAAAATCGTCGATCTTGCTCAAACTGGCGCCGATGGTCTTGTGGTTCGTTAATGTGCCTCCGAGCCAGCGTTCGTTGATATAGTACATCCCGCATCTGGTGGCATCATCGCGAACGCTTTCCTTCGACTGCCTTTTTGTTCCCACGAAAAGGACAGTCTTACCCTCGCTGGCGATCTCATGAAGCATGCTATATGCGATTTTAAGTTTATCGAGAGTCTTACGCAGGTCGATGATATAAATGCTGTTCTGTTCTTTGTAAATATACGGTTTCATCTTGGGGTTCCAGCGCCGCGTCTGGTGCCCGAAATGAACGCCCGCTTCCAGCAGATCCTTGATCTGGACTTCCACTTTTTTCTCCTTTTGGTTTATCCTCCACCCCTTCATTCTACCGGCCCGATCCCCGTACGGGACACCATGGGTCGAAAAGGGATGTGTGAATTGTCGGCTCTAGCGCTTCGAGAACTGGAACTTCTTCCTCGCTCCTGGCTGGCCATATTTCTTACGCTCTTTTTCTCTCGCGTCTCTGGTAAGAAATCCTCCTGATTTAAGGACTCCTCTCATCGTCTCATCGTGCAATATGATAGCTCTTGAGATCCCGAGACGTATTGCTCCCGCCTGTCCGGCGGTTCCGCCTCCCTTGACGGTAGCCTTTATATCATACTTGGTCTCAGCGTTCGTAATATTCAACGGCTGACGGACCAGAAGCGTAAGGCTTTCCCTCTTCATGTATTCGGGAAGAGATACGCCGTTGACCAGGATGTCACCCTTTCCTTCTGTAAGATAGATACGCGCTACAGATGACTTCCTTCTTCCGACCGAATGGAATACTTCTTTCGACAAATCAACACCTCCCCTCATGTTTAAAAGGTATAAGACTTACCGGCCTTACCTGTCCGTACTAAAACTCAAGGACCTCAGGTGCCTGGGCCTTGTGAGGATGCTGGGCTCCGGCATAAACTTTAAGCTTTTTGAGCAGTCTTCGCCCCAGTTTGTTATGGGGAAGCATGCCTTTGACCGCGTTCGTCAGAGGAAAAACCGGATCCTTTTCCATCTTGACCTTGAGGCTCGTCAACCTCAGACCACCGGAATACCCGCTGTAGGACCAGTAATTCTTGTCTTCAAGCTTGTTGCCCGTCACCTTGACTTTCGAGGCGTTGACAACGACGATAAAATCGCCGATATCCATGTGAGGAGCATATCCTGGCTTGTTCTTGCCTCTGAGAATCGTGGCGATCCGCGACGCCAGCCTGCCGAGCGTTTTACCATTGGCGTCAATCAGATACCAGTTTCTTTCGAACTCTCCCGGCTTTAATACCGTAGTTTTTTGCATCATATTCCTCCGAAAAACACACTTATCCCCGGAAAATTAAGTATCAAAATATATACCCGGCACCTGTATATGTCAAGTTTCTTTAATTATTTATCTTAAAATGGCAGACAGGCCGATCAGAGCGGGATTTGAAACTAGCCTTTTGTCATTCCGATAACCTCATTTTGCCTATATTAATATCAAAAGGGCTCTTTATCAATCCTTTTTCAGTAATTATGGCGGTAATCAGCGAAGCCGGGGTGACGTCAAACGCCGGATTATATACGTTTACCCCCTCCGGAGCGATCCTGATTCCCTGATATGAGGTCAATTCTTCACTATCGCGGTATTCGATGACTATGTCCTCTCCACTTTCAGATTCAGGATCAAATGTCGATACCGGTGCCGCTATGTAAAAGGGGATTCCATAGTTAGAACAGATTATCGCCAGCGGGAGCGTCCCTATCTTGTTTGCCGTATCTCCATTCATCGCTATTCTGTCGGCTCCGGTAATCACCACGTCAATCTTCCCCGCGGCGATCAGCGACGCGGCCGCGCTGTCGCACAGGATAGTGGTTTTGATACCTTTTTTCATCGATTCCCATGCCGACAGCCTGCTCCCCTGAAAAAGAGGCCTTGTCTCGTCGGCATAGAGTTCTATCCTCTTTCCACTGGAGACCGCCGAATATATGACTCCCAGAGCCGTGCCGAACCCCGCCGTCGCCAGTCCTCCCGCGTTGCAGTGCGTAAGGACTCTCATTCCGTCTTCAATGATACCAGAACCATATTCGCCGATCATCAGTTCCCGGTCGATCTCCTCTTCGAATACAAGAAATGCTTCTTTTTCTATCCTGTCACAGAGCGACTCTATATCATCAGGGGCGTTTTCGACAATACTCCTCATCCTCCCAAGAGCGTAGAAAAGATTCATGGCGGTTGGCCTGGTCGCGGCAAGAAGATCTATCGCTCCAAAAAGCTCGTTGCGCAGAGCGTCAAAATCGTCCGATCGGGATACAGAGACTGTCCTTCCCTTCTCACGATCGAAAATATACCGCGGAAGATCTGGATCCGACCTGATGAGAACAGATTCAAGGGAAAGAAGCACTCCATAAGCCGCCGTGATCCCTATCGCCGGTGCTCCGCGGACTTTGAGAGATCTGATCGCTTCGGCGACATCCTCTACAGTCCGGAGATCGAGATACTTCTCTTCCGAAGGAAGGAGAGTCTGATCGATGATCCTGACCGCGCCTTCAACATAATCTACTGTACGAAAAAACATCGCCTCTTACTCTCCGATGATGTTGATGTGGATCTTTCTATTCCTCGGCCGGTTGTCGAATTCCAGAAAAACGACCTGCTGCCATTGCCCGAGGACAAGCTTCCCCCCGGAGACCGGGATCGAGAGGGATGGTCCCACGAGAGCCGCTCTCAGGTGGGAAAATCCGTTTCCATCCCCCCAGGTCTCATCGTGCCGATACGATCTGCCCGATGGAATGATCTTCTCGAAAAACTCGGGAAGATCTCCTATCAGACCGGGTTCATATTCTATAGCCGTTATTGCTCCTGTCGATCCTGGAACTATGACATTCAGCTGACCCGATTTTATGCCGCTCTCGGCAAGAGCCGCCTTGAGGTCGCCGGTGATGTCGACTATCGTTCCGTCCCCCCCCGTGGGGAATCTGGCTTCTTTTTCAAAAACAGTCATCCTTGCCCCTTCCCTGCCAATATTACTTTTTCCAGTTTCCTGAACATCCTGAAAAGTCTCGGCACAGGCAACCCGACGACGTTGTAAAAACATCCCTCCACCCTCTCCACGAAAAGAGAAGCATACCCCTGGATCGCGTATGCCCCGGCCTTGTCAAAAGGCTCCCCCGTGTCTATGTACTCCGATATCTCGGCTGATGATATTTTTCTGAAAAAGACATCGGTTGTTTCTTCCTCTATGAACCTGATATTAGGGGGGGATATTAGGACAACGCCGGTGATCACCTGATGCATGCGCCCCGAGAGTGTTTCCAGCATCTTGACCGCGTCATCCCTTCCTGCCGGTTTGGCAAGCACTTCGCCGTCGCAGACGACCGTTGTGTCAGCTGCTATAATAGTCTTGAGAGGATGCGACTTTTGAACGTCGACTGCTTTTAACTCCGAGAGGAGCCTGACTACTTTTACCGGATCGGTCCATATGACTTCATCTTCATCGACAGAAGAAGGAAAGACCTCGAACTCAAATCCGAGATTATCGAGGATCTCCCTGCGCCTCGGCGACGCGGAGGCAAGTATAAGGTCCTGCTGGACTTCAAATGATAAAAACGGATTCATCAATTATGCCCTTCCTGTGATACTTCGTCCTTCATATCCCCTCTGTCTCCCTGTCGATCAGCAGTGTCACCGGCCCGTCGTTTACCAGGCTGACATTCATATGAGCACCGAATTCACCCTCAGCGACTCTGGGATAATAGCCGGTGGAGATCTCGATGAATCTCCTGTAAAGCCTCATAGCCTCTTCCGCTGGAGCGCTGCCCGAGTAAGCGGGACGCCTTCCTTTCCTGCAATTACCATACAGCGTGAACTGTGAGATGACAAGCACCTCACCGGATAGATCGATCAGAGACCTGTTCATCTTTCCCTGATCGTCCTCAAAGATCCTCAATTCAAGGATCTTTCTGGCTGTCCAGTCAAGATCTTCGTCTGTATCTCCGCTTTTAAAAGCGGCCAGCACAACAACGCCGGGTCCGATCGAGGATATAATCCTCCCGCCGACCTCCACACTTGCTTCACGGACTCTCTGCACCACTACTCTCATGGCATTACGCTTTCTATCTGATAATACCTTATCGCTTTCACCTGGTATTGGAGTTCTTCTCTTCCCTGCCAGGAATTCATCCGCAGGTTTACTGCCATATCAAGCGATTTACCCATTATATCAGCCGGATTCCAGGCGCGTCCGAGGGAAAATCCAATGAAATCGTGAGTCATTCCACTGGTATCGATACCGCATATTTTCAGATGGCCGTTACCGACGATCCGGCTTCCCTCTATCACCCTGATATTTCTGACCAGGAATAACGGTTCCCTGTTCCCCGGTCCATATGGTTCCATTCTATCAAGGAACGCCAGCAGCTGATGAGCACGATCGCCAGGTTCGATCTCCATATCGATGACAAGCTGCCCGCAGGCATCATCAACGTTGAACTGATCTCCGGCAGCGATGTTGAATTTTTTCCGGAAATCATAAATATCTTCCTTCCTGATACTGAATCCCCCTGCTTCACGGTGTCCGCCGTACGCTACGAGATATTCTGAACACGATTCCAGTGTCTTTCTGACGTCGATCCTTCCCGCCGACCGGACCGAACCTTTCCCAGTCTCACCTTTTACCGCGATAAGAGCCGCGGGGAGCGAATACTTTTCGGTCAGTCTCGACGCGGCGATTCCTACGACCCCTTCATGCCAGGATTCCGAGGAAAAAACGAGCGCGTTCGGATCGCCTTTACTGATATTTATATCGGCAAGATACGAGGCTTCCTCCGTTACGGAACTGTCCAACGATCTTCTCGTATTATTTTTTTCCTCGATCGTCCTGGCGATCGAGATTGCTTCTTCCCTGTCATGAGTGGTCAGGAGGATAACAGTATCCCTCGTGCTTCCTATCCTTCCGGGAGAATTCAACCTGGGTACCAGGGTAAAACAGATCTGCCTCGCCGTGAATCCTTTCCGGGCTAGATTGGAAGCGCCCTGAAGCGCCTTGAATCCCTCCCGTTCCCATTTTCCCAGGGTCTTCATCCCGAGCGAGACCAGGACCCTGTTCTCGTCATTCAGATTCACATAATCACCAAGCGTCCCGACGGCTACAAGATCGAGCATCCCGGGAAGACCGAGATCTTTACCGGTTCGCGTCTCGACAGCCTGAAGGAACTTCAGCGCCACTCCCACTCCGGCGAGTTCCCTGAAGGGGTATTTTTCTCCCGGCAGCTTTGGATTGATAAAAACATCTGCCTCGGGAATCCTTTCGTCTATGTCGTGATGGTCAGTGATGATCGTCTTGACTCCTTTTCGGGAAAGGAACGATACCACCTCTCCATCACTCGAACCGCAATCGGTCGAAATCAGCAATCCAAGGTTTTTCTCGATTCCTCTTTCCATCACTCGCATTGAAAGGCCATACCCGTCTTTCGCCCTGTCCGGAACGAAAAAATGGACATCAGCTCCGTACCTTTTCAGTCCTTCATATAAAAGTGCCGTACCGCATATGCCATCAGCATCGTAATCGCCGTGAATGAGGATCTTCCTGCCTTCATTGGCGATACCTTCAAACAGCGATACCGCTTCTTCCATCTCCGAAAAAAGAAATGGATCGTGAAGATGAGTCATTGATGGTTCAAGAAATTCGAGTGCATCTTCAACCGATCTGATCCCCCTGTTGATCAATAACCTGGCACAGGCAGCCTCGATTCCCAGGGCTCCGGCGATGGTGTCACCAAGAGTGTTGTCATAATGGTTGATGATCCAGTTTTCCATTGTTCGCATCTCTCCGATATGAAATGGTAAAGCAGGCCTGTAAGCCGGATCCTGTCCCCGCCTGTGAAGACGGGCGGTGATCATTTATCTGGGACCGGAGTTGCCACCGGCCTCTATCGACCTACCCGAGAGTCAAGCGAAACGGGCCGTTTCTCCT
Organism: Candidatus Krumholzibacteriota bacterium; assembly: GCA_016932415.1. Taxonomy (NCBI): domain Bacteria; phylum Candidatus Krumholzibacteriota; species Candidatus Krumholzibacteriota bacterium. The sequence continues at coordinate 5 of JAFGCX010000031.1, read as the reverse complement.
CTTCT